>JAATFC010000038.1 GCA_015655435.1 Chitinophagales bacterium
CCCATACCGAACAGAGCAGTTAAGCCCGCCATGGCCGATGGTACTCGGGCACAGTCCCCGGGAGAGTAGGTAGCCGCCATATGTTTTTCAGGGTCGTTCCCCGCACACGCGTGCGGGGAACGACCCTTTTTTTGTGCACGGAAGGATACCCTTGCCATGCCATGCTAGCGGCTACGGTCCGTCGGGATAATCCTCGGATATACTGTGCGCGGAGAAGAAACCTGGATAACTTAATTCCTCCACGTATATGCGTTTGATACGCTGGCCGATGCCCGTTAGGATTTTATAGATATATTTAATTAATTGTTATTACGGTGATTACACTATTTCAGATATTGAGATAAATGAGTTTTGCTTTTCTCAATGTGTAGTGTATTTGAAGGGTATAATCTGAATCTTGTTAGTTTCGACAGATTTGCTTCGACTGATGTTGTATCCATGGATTGTAAAATCTGGGGATTTAATCTAAGATTAACTCTTTGTAAGCCTATGGTTTTTCAGTAAAACCTGAATGGTATAATTCGTCTAATGTATCTTTTGCGAACAATACCAAATTAAAAATACAAATTTCAAATCTTACAAAATAGTTGAGATGTATTTTCGGAAATGTAGATTGTTCTAAATCTATATTTGACAATTAAGATTTAACTGATGTTTTTTAATCAAACTACACTATAAAAAGAGGATTTTATAATTTCTTATACTACTATAGCATCAATCTTAATAACAAAAGTAAAAATAGAAAATTCACAGTGATAGATTTACCGGATTGTTGAGCCAATACCTTGTTGAGGTTAGATTTTAAAAAGAACCATCTCCTTCTACCGGGTGCGGAACAGGGACGTTTTTGCTTTCGGGGTCGGAAGAGAACATATCTTTGACATGAATCCATTTTCCGTCTTTCCATTTGAAACCTTCGTATACTCCGCTAGGTATTAAAGTTGTTTTTTGCCAAGGCTTGTTATTGTCACTTACCAAATGGTCAAATACAATTGCATTAAGGTCTGAATCGTAATTAAGACGAGCCTTTGCATCTTTTTTATATTCTAAAAGAAAGCGGGTAACAGGTGGTTCTACTTTTATGGTGTCATATGTATATTGGAAAATATTTGCACCAAATTCGGGTTCGCCTTTACTATTGAAAGTGAGTATGTCAATCCATTTCTTGGTTGTCAGAAAATCGTTGTCATCCAATCCTAGTAAGGTATAATAGTCTTTGTTTTTATAGGTATTTTTTAAAATCTTATAGTACAGCGCTCCGATCCATTGTTTGGTTGTACGAATGGAATCATAAGGCTTTTCCGTAAATTCAGAATAGTCAAGCAGTGGAAACAGTTTGAGTTTTCCATCTTTTGTATTCATCTGGATAGCGCCGTATTGTCTAAAATAGTTATCGTCTTTCTGCAATTCCCAAGTAAAAATCCGGAAACTATTGTCTGGCGCATTTTCGATGGAAACCGTTTGTAAAGAGTCAAATGGATATTGGAACGAGTATGGTATTTCCAATGCTTTTACTAGTTTTTTGACAAAATCAGAATTGGCTTCAAAACGTGCTTCTGCCATTGGTGCAAAAATCATTTTATCGCCAAGAGCCTTGAGTTCGTTTTCTTTTTCCTGTAGCGATTTTGTATCTGGGGTTTGTGCAAATCCGATATAGCCAGAAAAAATCAATAAAATCAAGTATGTAAAACGAAGACGCATGGTACTGTTTTAGAGATTAACGGCAGAAGGCATTGCTATCTTATATTGGAAACCTTATAGTATGGTTAAAAATGTAGAAGTGCAACTATCTGTTCCAAATAATGTTTATCCGTTTCGTCAAAAGTATCGAGGTTTTCGCTGTCGATGTCCAATATAGCGACCACATATTCGTCTTTAATGATGGGTACAACAATCTCGGAACGTGAAAGACTACTGCATGCAATATGTCCAGGAAATGCCTCAACGTCAGGAACGACAAGGGTTTCAGCTTTTTCCCAAGCAGTACCGCAAACGCCTCTGCCTTTTGAGATGCGCGTACAGGCTATTGGACCTTGGAATGGACCTAATACGAGTTGGTCTTTTCGGACAATATAAAATCCCACCCAAAACCATCGGAACTGTTGCCACAAAGCTGCAGCCATATTGGCCATATTGGCAACAATGTCTTCTTCTCCTTCGAGCAAACCTTTTATCTGAGGAATCAGACTTTCGTATTGTTCCTTTTTTGTTCCTATCTGTATGGATAAATCTTCTGCCACTATTGCTATATATTTTAAAAACTCATCATTTCGCGAAATTTAACGGTCTGCCTACGACTTACTTCCACGTTCTCGCCACCTTTCAAAGTTACTAAAAGTCCACTATTGAAATAAGGTTCGATGTTTTCAATCCATTTCAGATTGACAATATGTTTGCGGCTCGTCCGGAAAAAATATTTGTCGTCTAAGCGTTCTTCCAATGAATTCAAGGATTTCAATATCAATGGACGATTGTTCCCAAAATAGACTTTTGTATAGTTGCCCGTACTTTCGAAAAGTCGAATATCTTCTAATTTGACAAACCAACATTTTTCCCCATCTTTTACAAAAACCTGGTCTTGGTCAGTCAATAGTTTGCGATTTTGTTCATCGGAGCTAACAGGTTTACTAATATGTTTTTCCAACTTGTGTATGGCTTCTGCTAACCTTTGCGGTTCTATCGGTTTCATGAGATAGTCCAACGCATTGACTTCAAACGCTTTCAATGCATAGTCGTCGTAAGCCGTTGTGAATATTACGTTTGGTGAAAATGATAGTTCGCTCAACATGTCGAATCCTGTTTTGCCTGGCATCTGTATATCCAGAAAAATAAGGTCAGGATGCAATGAGTCAATCTGTTCAATTCCTTCCTCTGCGTTGGCTGCTTCACCAACTATTTCAATACTGCTGAAGTCTTGCAAAAGCCTTTTTAATTCTGTTCGTGCTAAGCGTTCGTCGTCGATGACCAAAGTTCTGATAGGCATATTTTTATAGTTGAGTGTTAACGGATAATGGAAGTTTCATGGTTGCGGAAACCTGATTTTCCGCATTTTGAACTAGGGAAAAAGAAGCCCTTTCTCCAAACAATAAAGCCAAACGATCAATTGTACTTTTTACACCAAAGCCATCCGAATCTTTATTGACCTCAATTCTCCCCGTATTTTTTACTTGAATATAACAATTTTCTAATTTACGAAATGCCAGAATTTCTATTTCACCTCCACTGATTTGTTTACTGATGCCGTGTTTTATGGCATTTTCAACTAATGTTTGCAAGGACATCGGAGGGATTTCCTGCGAAAGCAAATCGTCCTCAATATGAGACTGTACGCGCAGCCTGTTTTCAAAACGTATGCTTTCCAATGCCAGATAATCATTGACGATTTTCAATTCATCTTTGAGTGTCGTTGTTTTTCGTTTTTCTGCCTGCATACTACTCCGTAGGAGACTGCTCAATTCTGTGATGGCAAGCCTGGCTCTTTGCGGGTCTTCTTCCACCAAAGCCCTTATGCTGTTCAGTGCATTGAAAATGAAATGCGGATTGATGTGAGCCTTGATAGTATTGAGTTCTAGGTCTTTAACGGTGCTTTCTAGTTGTGCTTTTCCGAGAGCTTCCCTATTACTTTTTTGCACATAGTGATAGGAGAAATACAGAAGATTCCACGCCAATATAAGAAAAGCGTCTGTCACCCATTGTGCCATCCAAGATGGAGCAATCGCGTTTTTGGTATGATAACCAGTTGCGATGAAAATGATACTCTGTAATATAGAAGACAAAAGCGAATAGGCAACGGTTTGATAAAGTAGTTGTAATATCTGAACCGAAAATGGTTTGCTTAGAATCTTCTGTCGGATAATCCTTTTTCTCAGGCGATTGGTAACGAAAAATCCGATTGCCGATTCCAAAAAAATATTGATATAGAAAAATGCGGGCGCTATGCGTCTGGTCTGTGAAAAATCCAATACACAATTGAGCAAAAAATAACCAAGCCATCCACTGACTTGCACAATCATGAACAACCTTTTGTCATTGATGCCATTGCTGTTATGGAGGGTTTCCGGTTTCATTCTTATTTGTGCAAATAAAAATCTTTCTTCAAAAAAGAGGAAAACAATTCGGTTGACTGGTCAAATACGTCTTTAAAAGGTCGGATTACTTCGCTTGTTTGAGTTTGTAGATGATTTCTTCCAGACCGTTGAGCTTAATCTCATAAACCGTTTCGAGCAGTACCCCGATTTTACCTTTAGGAAAACCGCCCTTTCTGCGAAACCATTCCAGATAGCTGACCGGTAAGTCACAAAGCAGTCTGTCCTTGTATTTTCCGAAAGGCATCTTCATCCGGATTATCTCGTTCAATAAATTAGGGTCTGCACCAAAATCTTTCAATTCCATCGTAGCTGCAAGATAGTTTTTTCGATGAAGAGCCAAATATTTTCTTGTTTATATTGGAATTATTCGTATATATTTGCCTACTATATTTGTAGACTAATAAGGCTTTTGTGGGCAAATATAATGTAGTGAAAAGTAGTAAGTAGATGATAAACAGTCAATTACAAGAAATTGGAGAACATCTCAAAGGGCTTGATGAAATCGAGTCTCTGAAGGTTTTGTCTGAATTGTTTCCGGGAAAAGTTGTTTTTTCCACCAGTTTTGGTTTGGAAGACCAGGCGATTACGGATTTAATTTTTTCCAATAATATTGACATCAATGTGTTCACGTTGGATACCGGACGCATGTTTAGCGAAACCTATTACACTTGGAACCAGACAAATGAACGCTATCACACAAAAGTGAAAGCATATTATCCGCAACAGGAAGCATTGGAAACCTATGTGTTCAAAAACGGGCCGAACGCATTTTACGAATCTGCTGAATTGCGTAAGCAATGCTGTTTTATCAGAAAAGTAGAACCGCTGTCAAGGGCATTGGAGGGAAATCAGGTTTGGATAACAGGGATGCGTGCAGAACAATCTCCGGACAGGCACGACCTGCCACAGTTGGAATGGGACGAGTCGAACCATATTTACAAATTCCACCCGTTGTTGCACTGGGATTTTGCAAGTGTAAAAAAACATATTGCAGACTATAATGTGCCCTACAACCCTTTGCACGATAAAGGTTACGTAAGTATTGGATGCCAACCTTGCACACGCGCTATCCGTGAAGGTGAAGACTTCAGGGCTGGTCGTTGGTGGTGGGAAGACAATAGTAAAAAAGAATGTGGTCTGCATGTACATGCCACAATACCAGCAGAACAAAATTAATAGTTCATATATTTTCAAATAGTATAAATGAGTTATCAGTTAGATTATCTGGATCAGTTGGAGGCCGAATCCATTCATATTTTTCGGGAAGTCGCGGGACAGTTTGAACGTCCGGCATTATTGTTTAGTGGTGGTAAGGATTCCATCGTATTGGTGCACTTGGCTTTGAAGGCTTTTCGCCCCGGAAAATTTCCTTTTCCCCTAGTGCATATTGACACGGGGCACAACTTTCCGGAAGCATTGGAATTTCGAGATAAACTAGCGAAAAAACTAGGCGAAAAATTGATAGTCCGCAATGTCGGTGATACTATAAAAGAAAAAGGACTGACAGAACCCAAAGGGAAATTTGCAAGCCGAAACGCTTTGCAGACTTACACTTTACTGGACACTATACAGGAATTTGAATTTGACGCTTGTATTGGAGGAGCTAGAAGAGATGAGGAAAAAGCAAGAGCTAAAGAACGCATTTTTTCCGTGAGAGACGATTTCGGACAATGGGATCCTAAAATGCAACGCCCTGAACTCTGGAATATCTACAATGGAAAAATCCATAAAGGAGAAAACGTTCGTGTGTTTCCAATCAGCAACTGGACGGAGCTAGATATTTGGAACTATATCAAACGTGAAAATATAGAATTGCCTAGTATTTATTTTTCGCATGAAAGGGAAGTATTGGAATATCAGGAACAACTCATTGCCGTTTCTTCTTTCATACAACTAGAACCGCAAGACCGTATAGTCACTAAATCTGTTCGTTACCGCACCGTTGGAGACATGACTTGTACCGCTGCTGTTGCATCCGAAGCGCACACGCTGGATGATATCATACACGAAATCATTGCAACGAATACTAGTGAAAGAGGACAGACGCGTATTGATGATAGAGTTTCGGAAGCCGCAATGGAAGACCGTAAAAAGAATGGATATTTTTAATGAATAGATAATAGTTAAAAGTGAATAGCTAATGAAAGAAAGTATACTGAGGTCAAAGGCGATTTCATTTGCTATTCGTTGC
This sequence comes from Chitinophagales bacterium, assembly GCA_015655435.1. GTDB lineage: Bacteria > Bacteroidota > Bacteroidia > Chitinophagales > Chitinophagaceae > Rhizosphaericola. The sequence continues at coordinate 6,280 of JAATFC010000038.1, forward strand.
ATAAAACTATATAAATATCTATCTGAAGATAAAAAGGAATTTATTATAAGTAAACAGCTCTTACGTTCGGGAACAGCTATTGGTGCATTGATTCATGAGGCTCAATTTGCTGAATCTACGGCTGATTTCATTCATAAATTACATATTTCACTCAAAGAAGCTAATGAAACAGGCTATTGGTTGTTATTATTGAAAGAAACTGAATTTATAAAATTAAATGAATACGAAAGTATTTATAATGAACTAGAGGAGATATTGAGGCTATTAGTTTCGAGTATCAATACAGCTAAATTGAAGAAGAAGCAGAATAGTGAGGATAGTGCAAATTAGGATTGTACTATTAACTATTCATTATTAACTATTAACTATAGATATTTTGGACATACTAAGATTTATTACGGCAGGGAGTGTTGACGACGGAAAAAGTACACTTATCGGACGTCTATTATATGATAGTAAAAACATATTGGTTGACCAACTCGATGCACTAGAAAGGAGCAGCAGAAACCGTGGAGACGGTAGTGTGGATTTGGCATTACTGACGGATGGGCTGCGTGCGGAAAGAGAACAGGGTATTACGATTGATGTGGCCTACAAATATTTCTCCACGGATAAGCGAAAGTTCATAATTGCGGATGCGCCTGGTCATATCCAGTATACGCGTAACATGATTACGGGAGCGAGCAATTCCGAATTGATTATCATATTGGTCGATGCGAGAAATGGTGTGGTTGAGCAAACGCGCAGGCATTCCATCATCGCATCTTTGTTGCATCTTCCCAATGTTGTGGTTGCTATCAACAAGATGGATTTGGTTGATTATAGTCAGGAAAGATATACGGAGATAATTCAAGACTATGAAGAAGTCGCTGCTGCGCTGGAACTTCAAAACGTAACATATATACCAATAAGCGCATTGGATGGTGACAATATTGTCGATGCCTCTACACACATGGATTGGTATAAAGGGAAAACTTTGTTGAACTTGTTGGAAACCGTAGAAGTCAATAGACATACGGATTTGGAGCATGCACGTTTTCCTGTTCAGTTAGTAATACGTCCACAAACTCCTGAATTTCCAGACTATAGAGGATATGCTGGAAAAGTTACAAGTGGAGTTTTCCGAAAAGGCGACAATATTATAGTTTATCCTTCAGGAATAGAAGGAACCGTAAAAGCGGTGGAAATCAACAACAAGGAAGCTGAAGCTATTTTTGCACCACAGAGTGCCGTTATTCATTTGAATGAAGACATTGACATTAGTCGTGGCGATACGATTGCAAAAAAAGATGACACATTAAGACTTGGGCAAGATATTGACGCACTTGTTTGTTGGATGGACGAAAAACCGTTGACTATCGGAAAGCGTTATTTGTTGCAGCACAATAGCAAAACTGTACCTGCAATCGTTAAGGAAATAAAATATAGATTAGACGTCAATACATTAGATCAACAGGAAAATCCAGGAAAAGCTGGACTGAACGAAATCGTTGCTGTATATATCAAAACAGCTTCTCCATTGGCGTATGACGCTTATAATGATTTACGTAGTAATGGCGGAGCTATATTGATAGACGACACAAGTTATGTAACCGTTGGAGCTGTTTTGTTTCAATAAAAAAATTAGACTATCAAACAAGGAAAAGTAATATTGATAGGAGCGGGTCCTGGAGACCCTGAACTCATAACGCTTAAAGCTGTTCGCTATTTGCAGACAGCCGGCGTTATATTGACCGATCGTTTGGTAAGTGAACAAATATTGGAAAACCACGCTAATCCCGATGCGGAAATATTGCTAGTGGGGAAAGAAGGTTGCAATAATAAAAAATCATTTGCACAAAAAGAGATAGACCTGCTTATAGTCCAATATGCGTTGGAAGGTAAACTGGTCGTACGTTTGAAAGGAGGCGATGTTGCTTTTTTTTCTAATGTATTGAACGAATTGGAAATATTGAATCGCTATGAGATTCCTTACGAAATTGTTCCGGGTATTACTGCCGCGTCCGGTGCTTCTGCTTATGCAGGAATGCCGTTGACGGCTAGAGGTCACGCACGCGGAGTTCGATTTTTGACTTTTTCATTGAAGCATAATATTGATTTGGATAATTGGGAAGACCTTGCCAAGACTTCGGATACGTTAGTGTTTTACATGGCTGGTGAGGCCTGGTATGAGTTGGCGACTATACTGTTGGAAAATGGTATTGGTAATGATAAACAACTTGCCATAATCGAACAGGCAACTACTCCTTACCAAAAAGTACATACTTTTTCTTTTGAGCAATTGAAAGAAGAAAAGCCGTTTCATGAGTTCGTTTCACCTTCATTGGTTGTGATTGGTTCTGTTGTGGCCTTACATAAAAAATATAGTTGGTTGGACGAGACTCATAATCTTTCTGGTCAATATTTTCCTTCCGCAGACCATTGTAAATCCGTTACTCCGATTTCGCCCAATATCGTTTCTTATTGATACAAATGGAACAAACTTTACCCGAAATATTACAAAGCCAATCTTCTGAAAAATCAGGCAATAAATTATTTCCTGTTTTTTTAAAACTAGAAGAATTGAATGTCTTGTTGGTAGGAGCGGGCAATGTCGGTCTTGAGAAAATACAAGCTTTAATAGCTAACTCTCCAGATACTCGAATTACGGTTGTGGCGGAAGATGTTTCTTCTGCTTTTCAAGACTATATAGTTGGGAAAGAAAATGTCATAGTTTACAAAAAGACCTACGATAAAAACGATTTGGACAATAAGCAATTGATCGTTACGGCACTTAACAATAGTGTATTGAGTGATGTTGTCAGGCAAGATGCACATGAACGAAACCTTTTGGTTAATAGTGCGGACAAACCTGAGCTTTGTGATTTTTATCTTGCGTCAATAGCATCAAAGGGAAATCTGAAAATTGCTATCTCCACGAACGGTAAAAGTCCGACGGTCGCGAAGAAGTTAAAGGAAGTTTTCAATCAAACACTTCCGGAAGAAATTGACCAAACGCTTGAAAATATGTCGAAAATCCGCGAAAAGCTTTCCGGTAATCTTCCTGAAAAAATCATTCAGCTCAATGCGATTACTAAAATCCTTATTGATGGGGAAAGTAAAGCTAAAACAATAGGGAAAACTAATTGGTTGTCTTCATTGTCTTTAGGCAAAATTTTATTTTTCGGTTCTATATTGGCGATTGTATTCATGATATTGGGATATGCCACCATATCTAATCTTCCGCCTGATTGGTTGACTACAGTGAAAGAATATTCCAATCAACTTACGGGTGGTAACTTTTATTGGATGTTGCTGGCTGGATTTCTAGCGCAGTTGGTGGATGGTGCGATGGGTATGGGATATGGCGTGTTGTCGACGACTATACTTTTGCAATCGGGCATCAGTATTGCGGCGGTAAGCAGTAGTGTCCACATGGCGGAAATGTTTTCGGTGGGTGCAGCAGGCCTAAGTCACTATAAATACAAACACGTCAATAAGAAATTACTTTTAAAGTTGGCTGTACCCGGAGTTATAGGTGCAGTGTGTGGCGCGTTGTTTATTGGGTATTTTGGTTCTAAGTACGGAAAAATGCTTCGTCCTTTTATATCTATCTATACGATGTATCTCGGATTTAAAATTGTCCAAAAAGCTTTTAAAAAAAGAAG
>JAATFC010000065.1 GCA_015655435.1 Chitinophagales bacterium
CCTATACAAAAATCAATGTTATAAGCCAAAAAAGCATAGCTATTTTATTTTCATGAAATCTCTTTTTCTTGTAATGATGGTGCAATTGGCTCATTAGGAAAAGTCGTTTTCCTTCACCGTATTTTTTCTTTGTGTATTTGAAATAAGCGACCTGTACTATAACACTCACGCTTTCCACTAGGAATATGCAACAGAAAATAGGAATCAGCAATTCTTTTCGGACTATGATGGCTAGCGATGCAATAATTCCACCCAGCGCAAGGCTTCCCGTATCTCCCATAAATATCTGCGCAGGATAAGCATTGTACCACAGAAAACCAATACAACCTCCGACGAAAGCTGCAATAAATATGGAGAGTTCGCCTATATTGGGGATGTACATAATGTTGAGATAGTCTGCAAATTTTACGTTACCGCTCACGTAAATAAATATACCCAAACATATCCCGATAATAGCGCTCGTTCCTCCGGCAAGTCCATCAAGTCCATCCGTAAGATTGGCACCATTGGACACCGCCGTAATGATAAAAGTAACTGCCAGTATATAAACAATCCAAGTATATTTTTCCGCACCAGGTCCAATCCAACTTATCAATTTACTATAGTTAAACTCATGGTTTTTTACAAAAGGGATAGTCGTGATGGGAGTTTTAACGATCGCAAATCTTTTATCGACTCCATCAACCTTATGTACGACTTCGTCCAATTTCTTTTCTACTAAAGGAGATACGACTTTCCCACTATTGTTCGGAGTGATTTCTCTTTCCATTACTACATTGGAATTGAAGTACAACGTTGCGCCAATAATGATTCCAAGCCCAACCTGACCTACTATTTTTGCTTTTCCAGCCAATCCATCGCTGTCTTTTTTCTTATAAGCCTCACCTTTTTCCTGCGCTTTTTTTCTGGCTTTTATTTTCAGATAATCATCCAAAAATCCCATCACACCTAACCAAACTGTACACAAAAGCATCAGTCGGATATACACTTTGTCCAAATCTGCAAACAACAATGTCGGTATGATGATGGACAACAGAATGATAATACCACCAATGGTAGGCGTACCTTTTTTGCTCTGCTCTCCAGCCAAACCTAAATCCCGCACCGTCTCACCAATCTGTTTTTTTCTAAGCAAATTAATCAGTCGGTGTCCATATATAGTCGCTATTAACAGGGATAAAATCGTCGCCAATCCGGCACGGAAAGTAATGTATTGAAATACTCCCGAACCCGTCAGATTGTACTCGTGTTTTAACCAATTAAATAAAGCGTATAACATAGTTTTTGTATAGTTTTATTTTCCCAATAATGTAAACATCTCGTTCAATACTTCCTTATCATCAAAGTGGTGTTTTACTCCTTTAACTTCTTGATATTTTTCATGTCCTTTTCCTGCGACAAGGATAATATCTCCTTGATTGGCAAGCGATACAGCCGTTTTGATTGCCTCTCTCCTGTCTTCGATAGTGATAACTTTTCTTCTTCCTGCACTATTTAATCCTGCTTCCATTTCGCGAAGTATTGCGCTAGGTTCTTCCGACCGTGGATTATCGCTTGTCAATATGACACGGTCGCTCATTGTCGCAGCATCATTTGCCATGATAGGTCTTTTACTTCTGTCCCTATCGCCTCCACAACCAACTACCGTAATAACCTGCTCTGAACCTTTGCGTAATTTTTTAATAGTAGACAAAACATTTTCCAATGCATCGGGCGTATGCGCATAGTCCACGATACCAACTATATTGTCAATAGGACTTATTTGATAGTCAAATCTACCTTCCGCTCCCGACAACATACTGAGTATACGCAAAACCTCGTCTTTGGACTCTCCCAAGCAAATAGCCGCACCATATACAGCCAATAAATTATAGGCATTGAACTCTCCTATCAAACGAAAATGTACGTCCCTTTCATTGATGGACATTTCCAAACCCGTCAATCCATTTTCTAAAATTTTCCCTTTAAAATCCGCTATAGTACGCAGACTATAATAGTATTTATGCGCAGTAGTATTTTGCAGCATCACCTGTCCGTTTTTGTCGTCCATATTGGATATGGCAAAAGCAGAAGAAGGCAGCTCATCAAAAAATCTTTTTTTCGCTTTAAGATAGTTTTCAAATGTTTTGTGATAGTCCAAATGGTCCAATGTCAAATTGGTAAACAAAGCGCCATCAAACTGTAATCCCGTAATGCGATCTTGCTCAATAGCGATACTGCTGCATTCCATGAATACATGAGTGCATTTTGCATCCACCATTTTACGAATCAACGCATTAAGACTCACGGCATCGGGAGTAGTCCTTTCTGCTTCTTGTCCTTCTTCTCCTATAATATTTTGTACGGTACTTACCAGGCCACATTTATATCCAAGTAACGAAAACAATTTGTATAGTATAGTAGCAACAGTCGTCTTTCCGTTCGTTCCTGTCACACCGACAAGCTTGACATATTTGGATGGCTCTCCGTAAAAATTATGTGCAATAAATCCAAGAGCTTCGTGTGAACTTTTTACCAAAATATAAGTCACTTTTTCCGAAAGAGTTTTTGGCAATTCTTCACACACAATCGCCGCTGCACCCAACTCTATTGCTTTTGCAATAAAGTCATGCCCATCCGAAACTGCACCGCGAATAGCAACAAACAATGCACAATTCGTAATCTTACGGGAATCCAGTTGTACATCGCCTATTGGTATATTGGTCGAGCCATATACAGCCTCGATATGTACCTTGTATAGTATGTCTTGTAACGTTGCCATTTCTTAGTTTAGATTCAAATGAATTATTTGTCCTCGAGCAATGGGATTTCCAATATTGATAGATTGCTCATTCACTCGTCCGCGACCCGATACGCTAACTTGCAACCCTGCATTTTCGCATACATATACCGCATCTTTCAGACTCATCCCCGTTACCTTCGGCATAGTCTTCAATGTTTCGAAAGTCCTCTTGCTTACCGTAGGTTTCTGATTTTCGTTGTACACGTTCCACCAATTCCCATCGCTTACACCCTTAGACTGGTAATCAATACCCAAACCACCCATTATAGCTTTCACGTCTTTTGCATACGCTTCATACGCATAACCCGTCGTATCCTTGCGAAGATTATAGTACGATGGTTTGGACGAATTTTCATTTCTAACGTATAGTGTATAAAGACGCTCTGCTATTTCTTTAAATACAGGTCCCGCAACGGATGCACCGTAAAACTTAGCCGCATGAGGTTTATTGACTATAACAACCACGCAAGTATATTGCGGATTATCCGCGGGAAAATATCCCGCAAATGAAGACTGATAAATCTTATCAGCATAACCTCTTGTTCCGTTCGCAACTAAAGCGGTTCCTGTTTTTCCGGCAACTCTAAAAGGTACATCACGCATCAAGGTATAACCCGTTCCTTCAGATTCATTGCACACACCTTCCAAACATTCTTTTACACCTTTCAACGCATAACGACTTCCTAGGGAATCCATGATTATATGCGGTTCGAACTGCTTGATAACCGCCCCATTTTCCATAACACTATTGACCAAGTATGGACGCATCATCACGCCGTTATTGGCAACCGCATTGTACAGCATCGTTGTACGCATAGGAGAAATCAATAAGTTGTATCCAAAAGCCATCCAAGGCAATGTAGTGGCGCTCCAATACTTGCTACCTGGAGCAAATATTATAGGAGGTCGTTCTCCCGCCAAGTCCGTGCCTGTCTTTTGGTCCAGTTGTAATGCTTTCAACTTATTGACATAAGCACTAGGAGCGTTTCCGTATGCTTCGTAAACCATTTTCGCCATTCCCACATTGGAACTCATTTCCAAAGCTTCTTTGGCAGTTACTTGATTTTTTCCGTGTTCCTCACTATCGTAAACGGTACGTTTATTTATAGTCCATCTGCCACCTTCCAAGTTTACTTGTTTGTCCAAAGTAATTTTGTGGTCATCCAAAAGAGCCAGCATAGTAGCCAGTTTGAATGTGGAACCAGGCTCTGTTGGCGTCAGCGCATAGTTGAAATCTTCCCAATAGTTGCCGTCGGAGCGACGACCTAGATTGGCAATAGCTTTGACCTGACCCGTTTTCACTTCCATCACGATAGCCGTACCTTGCACCGCTTCATTGGAAACCATCATTTTCATCAACGACTCTTCCGTAATTTCCTGTATGTGTGTGTCGAGCGTCGTTACGATATCTTTTCCGTTTATTGGATCTATCTGATTAGCATCATCATCCACCGGAACGCCCACTCCGCCTGCAATGTAGCGAACGAGTCTCCGACCAATAGTACCTTTCAATATTGTATCGTAAGTTTGTTCCAAGCCGACTTTTTGCGAATTTTCCCTATCCAAACCTATAGTCCTATACGCTAAAATCTGATAAGGATTCAAACGAATATTGCGCACTTCCGCAATGAAACCGCTCTTGTTTCTACCTTGGCGAACAAGTGGGAATGTTTTCAATATTTGATATTGACGGTAACCAAGTTTCTTTTTTAGTGGAAAATAACGGTTCTTATCTCTAAATCCCGTTGTCAACATACGCTTATATTCTGCAGCAGAAGCATCGCCAAACAAACCAGCCAACGCAAAACTCAGAGAATCCACGTTTTCTCTGAAACGCTTACCGTTCTTCTGCCTCAGCCCATCCGCACCAAAGTCGATATAGACATCGAACTGGGGAATACTGGTACTCAGCATCTGTCCGTCAGCACTATATATAGTACCGCGGCTTGCCTCTATATCCACTATTTTTTGATGAAGGCTGTCACTCATGCTTTCCCAATATTTGCCCTGTACCTGTTGTATGATAAATGCTTTCCCTAGTATAACCACGCAAAACAGGATAACTATGATGTAACATAGATATACACGCCACAATATGTCCCGTTTTATTTCCATATACTCGTACTATATTTCCCCGAAGAGGATTATAGTTGTTATTTATTTTTTTCTCTTGTCAATAATTTAATCTTCATCGGCGGCTCGCTGCTCATTTTCAGTCCCATCGGCGCGACTGCTTTTATTATCTGTGATTCCCGACTCTGAAACATCAATTCGCTTTTCAGCGTTTTATATTCAAACTGCAATTCCTTAATCTGCGAAGACGCTGCATTTGTATCCCGCAACATCCTATCAGCACTATGTCCATTGGCAATATAAACGACCGCCAATACTGCCAGAAACATGAAAAATCCAATATTGTCCACAATCCACTGATAGCTGATAAATCGCTTCAGCGAATCTAACGGCTTCGTTTTTTTTGCGTCTTTTACTGTTGTTTCTTCCATTGTTTATATACGTTCCGCAACTCTGAGTTTCGAACTACGGCTTCTACTGTTTTGTTTTTGTTCCGTTGCCGTCGGTACTACAGGTTTTTTAGTGATTATTTTCAACTTATGCTCCTTGAGTTCCTGCAAAAACGGATTTTCTACTTTTTTTTCTAAAGTTTCATCCTTGAAAAATGTTTTGACCATACGGTCTTCCAACGAATGAAACGTAATGATGGCAACCCTTCCGCCTACATCCAATACATCTGGCATCTGCTCCAGCATTTCTTTTAACGCACCTAGTTCATCATTGACCTCGATACGCAATGCCTGAAATACCTGTGCGAGATACTTATTGGGATTGCCCATCACGACCGTATGCAACAGATTGCGAAAATCCTCTATCGTATGCAACGGTGCATTGTCACGAGCTTGTACGATATGCCGAGCCAAGGTTTTGGAATTGGAAACCTCACCATACTTGCTGAACATATTCTGCAACTGCTCCGCATCGTAACTAAACAAAATATCCGTTGCCTTTACTCGCTGGTTTTGATTCATACGCATATCCAGCGGTCCATCAAAACGTATCGAAAAACCTCTGTCGCCCTCATCAAACTGGTGACTGCTCACGCCCAAATCCGCCAATATGCCATCAACCTTATCATAACCATGTAGACG
>JAATFC010000289.1 GCA_015655435.1 Chitinophagales bacterium
GATTATGGACAAAACACCCGTCATAGCGGTATTTGACATTGGCAAAACGAACAAAAAGATTTTCTTGTTCGATGAGCACTACCATATTGTTTACACGAAGTCGGCTCGTTTTATCGAAACGGTGGACGAGGACGGATATGATTGCGAAAACATAGACAGTTTGCGCCTCTCCGTGTTTGAATCCTTGAACGAGGTATTGAGGATTTCGGATTTTGACATTAAGGCTATCAATTTCACGAGTTACGGTGCAAGCCTTGTTTATATTGACGAGACGGGCAAGCCCATCGCTCCTCTATACAACTATCTTAAACCTTTTCCCGAAAAATTACGGGATGAGTTTTACGCAAAATATGGTGGATGCGAAAAGCTGTCTTTGGAGACAGCATCTCCTTGTTCGGAAAGCCTCAATGCGGGTTTGCAATTGTACCGCATAAAAAATGAACAACCAGAGTTGTTTTCCAGAATAAAATACGCGCTGCATTTGCCACAGTATATGAGTTCGTTAATAACAGGCAACTATTATTCCGATATTACAAGTATTGGCTGCCACACGCATCTTTGGGATTTTGGGAAAAACGATTACCATCATTGGGTTTACGAGGAACAGTTGGACAAAAAACTTGCTCCCATTTTTCCATCGGACAAAGCTGTTAACAGCTCCTTCATGGGACGTGAATATGTTGAAGGTATTGGGCTTCATGACAGTTCTGCAGCACTTATCCCCTATCTTATTAATTTCAAAGAACCTTTTGTGCTTATCTCAACCGGTACATGGTGCATAAGCCTCAATCCATTCAATAGCAATCCTATAACTCCGGAAGAAATCCAGATGAATTGCCTTTGTTATTTAAGCTATAAAGGCAATCCCGTAAAGGCTTCCAGAATATTTGCAGGATTTAAGCATGAAAAAGAAACGAAAAGAATTGCCGATCATTTCAATGCTAATACATCCGTTTTTCGTACGGTGGATTACGATGAAATATTGATACAAAAATTAAAGGAAAAAGGCTTTTCCACAAAAGAAAAACCCAAAATTCCATTTGCGGATATCTCTTTAAATGAATTTGCAGATGTCGAAGAGGCGTACCATGCTCTGATGGTAGAAATCATATCGGAACAATATCGTTCCACCCGAAAAATCATTCAGGAAACGACCAAGAAAATATTTGTGGACGGAGGTTTCAGCAAAAACGAAGTGTACATGAACCTTTTGGCAAAAAACTTTCCCGACACCGAAGTATATGCCGCATCCATGGCTCAGGCAACGGCGCTCGGCACGGCTTTGTCCATCCACCATTATTGGAATAGCAGACCGCTCCCCAACGACGTCATCGACCTGAAATACTATTCCGTTCCAAAATGTGAAAGTGCGTAACTATTGAGACGTATATTTGAACAAGCATTTGTTTTAAAATTATGAAAGCGCAATACAATACCAATTATCCCAATATTGATTATTTAAGAAGCAAGGCAAAGAAAAAAATTCCGGGTTTTGCTTTTGATTATCTCGACGGCGGTTGTAACGAACAAATTAATCTGGACCGAAATACTTCCAAATTGAGGGAAGTGGAAATGCTGCCGTATTATCTTTCGGGCAATCAAGTTCCCGATATGAAAACGGAATTGTTCGGTCATGTTTATGACGCGCCGTTCGGAATCGCTCCCGTAGGGTTGCAGGGAATCGTATGGCCCAATGCTCCGGAAATATTGGCTAAGGCAGCATTTGAGCAAAATATTCCTTTTGTATTGAGCACTGTTTCCACAAGCTCCATCGAACGCATCAGCGAACTAACAGAAGGTCGTGCATGGTTTCAGTTATATCATCCACAAGAAGACGATTTAAGGGATAAAATACTGGAACGTGCTGCCGCGCACTGCCCGGTATTGGTTATTTTGAGCGATGTTCCTTCTTTCGGTTATCGTTCCAAAGAAATCAAAAACGGATTGTCCATTCCACCGCGAATGACGCTGCACAATATTATACAAATCATGGGCAAACCGCATTGGGCTTTGCGTACATTGATAAACGGCACACCACAATTTGAAACGTTAAAACCCTATATTCCGAAAGGAATGAACATGCACCATCTCGGTTTGTTCATGAACAAAACATTCAACGGTAAACTGAATATGGAAAAAGTTGCCGCCCTACGCGACAAATGGAAAGGGAAACTGGTAATCAAAGGCATCGTTACGGAAGAAGACACAGAAAGAGTAGTTCAACTCGGACTTGACGGCATCATCGTTTCCAACCACGGAGGAAGACAATTGGATGCAGCCGAGCCGTCCGTAATTTCTTTACAAAGAGTATTGAAATATAAAGACAAAATAAAGGTAATGATGGACAGTGGGATGAGAACTGGTCCAGATGTTGCACGCGCATTGGCTTCCGGTGCAGAATTTACCTTTATGGGACGCTCGTTCATGTACGGCGTAGGTGCATTGGGCGAAGACGGCGGCACACATACTATCACCATTCTTAAAAATCAACTGCGCCAAGTAATGACGCAAGTCGGCTGTGAGAAAACGACAGATTTTCCCAAGTTTTTGGTGAAATAATAACCCTAACCCAAAACCATTGTGAGGTTTTCTAATAAATCTGTCAGAAAGTACGCGTAAATTCTTATTTTAGACCTCCAATATTTCCGTAAAGGACAATTGGGGAATTTCGATTATTGCATATGGATTGGTCTTTAATAAATCAAGTGTTTACGCTATGGCATCTGAAAATATTTACAACCTGATAGAATTTGACAATTATTCCCTCACTCCCAAATACCTGCAACTGGCCAATGCCATATCAAAAGGCATTGAGGAGGGAATGCTTGAAGATGGCTATATCCTACCGTCAATCAACAATATTGGAGACGAATTGAGCATCAGCCGCAATACGGTAGAGAAGGCCTACAAACATTTAAAAGACAAGAAATTCATCAGTTCCATTCCCGGCAAAGGATATTTTATCCACAACACGAATACGACTGAACAAATAAAAGTCTTTTTGATATTCAACAAGTTGAGTGTACATAAGAAGATAATCTATGACGCATTCGCAAAAGCCCTTGGACACAACGTTATCATTGATTTCTATATTTATTAAAATGATTTTTCCTTATTCAAAAAACTTCTTTCCAGAAAAAAAACAGACTATTCTTACTATGTCGTGATTCCACATTTTTTGGAAGAAAATGAGAATCTGCATGAAATCATCAATCAATATATACCGACTGATCGTCTGATCTTAATGAGCCAGCTTATTGATGGCATCAAAGGTAATTATTCCGCCGTCTATGAGGACTTCGAGCAAAATATTTATGACGCTTTGTCCGAAGCAGTAGATAAGCTAAAAAAATACAATGCACTTAAAATTATTTTCCCTCAATACACTTACCATCCGGAAACTATACTTACAGGTTTTTCTAGATTCTGCCAGGACTATGCATTTGCATACGAGATAATACCTAATGTAGATGTGATCGACCCTCAGCGTGGCGATGTATATATTTGTTTGATGGAAGCCGACTTAATAACCTTGATTAAAAAGACCTTGAAAGAAAAATTAAAGGTCGGCGAAGATGTTGGCATCATTTCCTACAATGAAATCCCCATCAAAGAAATAATCCTAAACGGCATAACAACCATCTCTGCCGACTTTGACATCATGGGTAAAAAAGCCGCAAAACTCATACTCACCAAACAAACAGAACACTATTCAGTTCCTTTTTATCTTACGCTTCGTGATTCACTTTGATAATATAGGAATAACTCAATACTTAGACATACTTGTTAGATTTTTTCTGACTTCTCCATAAAAGATATTCTAGTTAAAATCAACATATAGTTAAAGTAATAAAATACGTGTTATCCTTTTGACTAAAGTATATTTGGAAAATATAATTTGCAAGAAAACATAAAATATAGAAAATGGAATTACATTTTGAAAGCCGATATGCAGTAGGTCCGAATGAGGTAAAAAACATGGATACCGAGGCATTGCGAGCAAACTTTCTAATTGAAAAAGTTTTCGTCCCCAATAGCATAAACTGGGTATATTCTCATTATGACCGTTATATGGCTGGCGGCGCAATGCCCATAAATGAAACGTTGGAATTACTCCCGATAGAAGCTCTGCAAAAGGAAGCCAAGTATTTTCTGGAAAGAAGAGAACTGGGCATCATCAATATAGGCGGGAAAGGTACGGTAAGCGTTGATGGCGTGGCATTTGAAATTGACCACAAAGAGGCACTGTACATCGGAGCAGGTTCTCAAAACGTCAGTTTTACAAGTGCTGATGCCGCTGTCCCAGCTAAATTTTACCTTAACAGTGCGCCCGCACATAAAGGTTTTCCCACAAAAAAAATAACTAAGAAAGAAGCCGTCATTGTCGAACTGGGTGCTTTGGAAACAGCGAACCATCGCATCATCAATAAATTCATAGAGCGCACGGTCGTTGATGTCTGCCAGTTGCAGATGGGAATGACGGAACTGAAAGCTGGAAGCGTATGGAACACCATGCCGCCACACACCCATGACCGCCGGATGGAGGTTTATTTATATTTCGACGTACCAGAAAAACAAAGCATTTGCCACTTTATGGGACAGCCTCAAGAAACAAGACACATCTGGATGCAAAACGAGCAGGCCGTCATCTCCCCTAACTGGAGCGTACATGCGGGAGCGGGCACGTCCAACTATACCTTTATATGGGGTATGGCGGGAGAAAACCTGGACTATAGTGACATGGATGTCGCAGCAATCACGGAACTAAAATAGTAAAAATGAAAAAACTTTTTATATACATAACGCCATTTGCCATTGCGGCAATACTAAGTTCTTGTCACACCCATAAGGCTCTATTGGAAGCAGAACTGTCCAATACATTGAGTCTGGAAAGGATAGACCAACCTGTATTGATAGATGCGGAAAATCTTGCCGCACTTAAGGATAAAAAGTTTTCCATAACGGACAAGAGCGGGAAAAAAATCTCTTACCAATGGTTGACCGAAGGTACAAGTATTCCTCAAAAACTATTGCTGCTGACTAATTTTGGAAAGAGCGAAACGAAAAAAGTGTTGTTTGTTGCAGGAGCGCCGTCCGTGGATACACCCCGTGCTTATGGACGTTACATACCTGAAAGGTATGGCGATTTTGCCTGGGAAAACGACAAAATCGCATTCCGTATGTATGGCAAACCCTTAGAGTCCAATCCAAAAGAAAATGCCTATGGCCTGGACGTGTGGGCGAAGAGAACACCCAATATGGTTGTCAACAAATGGTACAAGACCGGAGACTATCACCACGATCACGGAGAAGGGCTTGACTTTTTTACGGTAGGAAAGACACTCGGGGCAGGTGACATATTGCCTTTCATGGGAGACTCGCTCAACTATTTGGGAAACTATACGACCTCTAAGATACTTGATAGCGGTGCATTGCGTATCAGTTTTGAATTGGACTATCCGGAAGTGGACAAAGCAGGCATTCGCATAAAAGCAAAAAAAACAATCACGCTTGATGCAGGTTCGCACCTCAACAATGAAACTGTCACATATGATTTTTCCGGAGTAGACTCCATTCCTGCATTTGCGGGCATTGTGCATTGGGACGAACCCAAAGGAACACAATACATAAATCCGGAAAAAACATTTGCCACCTATTGGGAACCCGCTCAAGGAAAAGACGGAAGTATTGCCACGGCTATCTACTTCCCTCCTTCCAAAGCAGGTCATATAACCAATACATTGCAGCATTTGGGAAGTAAAATCTATCTCAGAAACGGTGAAAAATATAGTTATTTCAATGGAGGTAATTGGGACAGAACGGGCGAAATGAAAACGCCGGAGGAATGGAACAACTATATAAAAGCTTTTGCTGAAAAACAGCACAACCCGATTAAAGTCACGTTCAAAAACACAAAAAGTAAACAATGATCCTAGACTCATTTAGATTGGATGGGAAAATAGCCCTCGTTACAGGTTGC
>JAATFC010000377.1 GCA_015655435.1 Chitinophagales bacterium
ACACGTATTTTGACAAGGACAAAAAACAATATGGCATCATCGATTCCTCTGGGAAAATAATCGTTCCTGCTGTATACGAAAATCTGCATAGTCAACAAGTCGGCTATTTTTTTGATGCTAAAAACAATACGACATACACCCTCAACCCACAGGAAAAAACATTAACAAAGATTGGACAAGACCTGAGTTTTGCCGACCAATTGACAACCGAACTCACGGCATTTGAAAACAAAAAAGGATATCAGGGCGTACTGAAAAACAACAAAGATGAGGTCATTCCTTATAAATATGACGCCATAAAATATAGCCACGACATTATCATCGGACAATACACCATAAGAGGACGAAGTGTATATGATTTCTATACAAAAGATGGGGAAAAAATGGATGTTCCGACTATCAGGGACTACGATACAACGATGACCACAGCTCTTATCGTCAAAAACAACGAGCAAAAATATGGTGTTATTGACCAATCGGGAAAACTCACAATACCATTTGAATACGATGAGTTGAGGAATATTGGTTCCAAGAAAGTCCTATTAGGAACAAAAAACGAAACACGCCTTATTGTCGGTTTTGATAACGCACAAAAAAATCTTCCCAGCGACTTGCGGGAAATAGGAAGAAAAGCCGGCAACAACGGATGGGTAGATTTTGCCTACAACGACTATAAATATGGCTATATGGACGATGAGGGAAGAGTCGCAATAGAACCGCAATACATTGAGGTAACACCTTTCTATAATGGCAACGCTGCTGTAAGTGATGAAAAAGGTATTTACCTCATCAATGAACAGAACCAAAAAGTGAAAGTTTTTGCGAACACTACAAATGGCATGTTACCATATTTCGAACAGCTATCTATTGGCAACACTATTTATTACCGTGTCGGAGATAATATCTACGACGCAAAAGGAACACCGACCAATAAAAGCGAAGACGAATTGGACAAACTAGAAAACACTAAATAATGAAAAACATCAAACAATATATCTATAGTATCGGTATTGCAGTCTGTACATTGTCTTGCAATATGTCGCAGCCTTCCCAATACGGAGAAAAGCCTTACGACCTGTCCAAGTTCGATTTCAATATTGACATTCCTTCCTTTTATAAAAACGAAGATCTATTTAGAGGCAAGGTTGACAAAGTTGGTTTGAATACGGAAGAAGAATCCTTTGACCTAGAGTTAAAAGGCGGAAAAGACACGACCATACATTACATCCAATACGACATCAGCAGCATCAAAGGCGATGCAGTACTTGCCAAATACGGAAATGTAGATTTTCATGAGTTTGAACTAGTCGTAGACGACCAAGAAAAAAACGTGTATGTGGCGATTGCCAAAAAAGAAGAAATGCCGCAAGCTACCATACTCAAACTCGTGGATGCGATAGAGTCCGACAATAAAAACGCGGAAATAAAATCCAGGGAAGTAGCACAATCCAAAGACCTACGCCTAGTCTGGCGTAGCAAAGACAAGGTCGTACAGTTAGTCGTTCGGACATCCAATGAGATGAAGTTTGAACAAAAAGAAGATTCCGATGAAAATACGGACAGTGATAGTTTTCAGAACGATGACGACACTCCTAAAAAGGAAGAACAAGAAACCATTCCAAAGGAAACTATCATAGCCAAATACAAAGAAGCTTTAAAAAATATAAAAGAAGCAACCGTTTATATTTTCATATCTGCTCCTAAGTTCGACGAGGATTTCAGAAAGTCAAATCCCAGTTCTCGTGGCAACATGACCCAATATAAAGAAGGCTGGTAAGAGTTGTATAGTTGTACAATATTTGAATACTTTTTTCCAATCAATCAAAGCGTCCCTATGTCTTGTTGGTAGCATTTAAAAGCAATATAACTGTACAACCTACGGCATAACAGGCAATATCGCCCCAACTGAAACTGTTGCCCAATACGATATACATAACAGACCCAGACTTATAACCTAAATGAGTCGCCAACTTGAAATACTGTGCAAACTCAATCAATACGGCAAAAACAAAAATACCCAACACCAAAGGCATGCATCGTACTTTCAAAAAAGTCCGGACAAATGTGTACAACAAAATAACGACCAATACATCGCCACCAAAAGCACGCAGCCAATAAATATCTTTACCAACAGAACCAATCAATACCTCTACTATTAACAAGAGGATTGTCAATAAAAGATATTTTAATGAAAACTGAAAATGCATGATACTATTTGAGTTAAACCCAAAAATAATGCATTCAATCAATAATGGAATTCGCAATACTTATATTCGATTCATAAAAAACAGGCTTCTCGATGAGAAGCCTGTCCAATATAACGTAAGTTTTATTTCAAAACTAGGAAACCGCTTTCTTTACCAATTCAGCA
>JAATFC010000158.1 GCA_015655435.1 Chitinophagales bacterium
AAGGAAACTGTTTGGAATATTGGTGCCGACAATTCACTGACCGGAACACAATATTTCAATGCTGAGGATGGACTTAAACCCGTAAAAGTTTTTCTGTATGGAAAGTTCAACAAGTCTTTTACTACAAAGAACGTAAGCGACAAAAGTAGACTGGCATTGATATTTCCAAAAACGGAAAAAGATACGATTGAGTTTAGATATGCGGTTTCATTTGTTAGCGAAGAGCAGGCTAGACGGAACTATGAACATGAGTTGAACAGTTCCATTTCTTATAGTAGTTATGCGAATAAGGCGCAGCAGTCATGGATAGACGTGATGAGTCAGATACAAGTGGAAGGTGGCTCTGACGACCAGAAACGTAGCTTTTACACGGCTTTGTATCGCTCTTATGAACGCATGGTGGATATATCGGAAGACGGACAATATTATAGTGGGTATGACAACCAAATACATAAGGACAACAGACCGTTTTATGTGGATGACTGGACTTGGGATACTTACTTGGCATTGCATCCGTTGAGGACTATACTACAACCCAAATGGGAAGAAGACATGATGCAGTCATACGTCCGTATGTATCAGCAAAGTGGCTGGGTGCCTACGTTTCCTGTGATATATGGCGATCATGCCTGTATGAATGGTTTCCATTCTTCCATTACTTTTTTGGATGCTTATAGGAAGGGTTTGAAAAATTTTGATATACAAACAGCTTACGAAGGCATGTACAAAAACGCTACCCAGGCAACTATGCTTCCGTGGCGGAATGGGCCTGCAACTCCATTGGATCGTTTTTATCACGACAGTGGTTATTTTCCTGCATTGCATCCTAACGAGAAAGAACCTTATGCAATAGTCAACGGATTTGAAAAAAGACAGGCGGTTGCCGTTACGCTTGGCGGAAGCTATGATGACTGGTCGGTTGGACAATTGGCAAAAGATTTAGGAAAATATAAGGACACGGCATTGTTTGCAGAACGTTCTCAAACCTACAGGAAGTTGTGGGACGACAAAAAACAATTCTTCATGCCAAAGGACTCCAATGGTAATTGGATTAACATTGACCCGGCTTGGGACGGCGGAGACGGTGGTCGTGACTATTACGACGAAAACAATGGTTGGACATATATGTGGCAAGTGCAGCACGATGTGCCGGGACTAGTCGGTCTCATGGGTGGAAAAAAAGGTTTTGAAAATAGACTCGACCAACTTTTCAGAGCAGGTTTGGGACGTGAAAAGAAAATGTTTTGGGTAAAATTTACTGATGCTACGGGGTTGGTAGGTCAATATTCGATGGGGAACGAACCAAGCTTTCATATTCCGTATTTGTACAATTTTACGGATGCACCATGGAAAACGCAGAAGCGAATCCGTTTGTTGCTGAAGACTTGGTTTGATGACAATATTTTCGGAATTCCGGGTGATGAAGACGGTGGTGGCATGTCGGCTTTCGTCGTATTTTCCATGATGGGATTTTATCCGCTGACTCCGGGCAATCCGGTTTATACAATCGGAAGTCCAGTGTTCAGCAAAATTTCCATTCGTCTGAAAAACGGTAAAACGTTTACGGTAAAAGCTGATGGTTGTTCTGAAACCAACAAATACGTCCAATCGGCAACCATCAACGGCAAACCGTTGAAAACGCCTTGGTTCACACACAAGGAACTGGAGAATGGAGGAGCACTCGAACTCAAAATGGGTTCTCGCCCTAATATGACACTCTTTACAAATAATTAAGGAACTACTAGTTTTCCATCCTGATAGTGGCACAATACATTGGCTACGTCTTCGGAAACGCAGTATTCCAAATCATAAGAAAGCCCATAATTGGCCAAACGATGCCAATGTGTGGCTTTCTTTGCTAATGCGGGTAAGTCGTGTTTATTGTTTTCATACACGGTTTGTGCCATCAGTGTGCTGTCACATAGTATGTCGTAATGTTCTCCGATTCTGCTTGCAATCGCTCCTGCAAAAACACTGTCTTCCAAGTTGACTTTGTTTTTCCATCCGGAGCAGCCCAATATGACATTCTTTTTGCTAGCCAATAAATAGTCCGTTACGGCTGATATATTGGGAAACGAGCCCGTGATGATGTCCGAAGCGCCCATCTGCAAAGCCATATTGAGGAGTTTAGTGCCATTGGTTGTGGTCAATACCAGCGTTTTTCCCTCAATGAAATCCCTAGTATATTCTGCAGGTGAATTGCCGAACTGTAGTCCTGGTATGACTTTGCCGTCTCTTTCCCCTGCAGTGACGGAATTGGGGATTTCCTTGCCTCTCTGGATGCAGGTTTCCACGTCTGGTACGGGAATGACTTGTATCGCTCCGTTGTATAGAGCCGTGGCAATCGTACTCGTGGCACGGAATACGTCGATGATGACGACAATTGTGTCTGTCAGGTCATAAAGGTCGAGCAGCCGTGGCGACAATACCGTATGTAAAGTGGGTTTTTGCATCTTTTCCATTGGTTTTTAGACTATATTGGGCAAAGTAAAACAGAATTTTATTTTGGCAAGGCTATTGCATCATTCAATTGAAAAAATATTTAAAACATACCTTATTTTTACAAAAGAATTGAATCCGTTTTTGAAAAATAAATTCATAAACATATTGACCAAAACCTTTTTGCGCAGCGTCCTGTTTTTTGCTTTTCTGTTTTTTGTAAATGGAAATATTCAGGCACAGCGTGAGTTGGGCGACTGTACTATTCATTATTCGGTAACTTACAGAGACAAGGATTCCGTATTGGTCAATGCACTCAAGACCGTTTACATACACGGTGCACAGGTGAGAAGTGATTTTTCCTATGCGAGTGCCAACTATTTGCAGACTATTTTGCAAAACAACAATTCGGGTAATACAAACATATTGAAGGAGATAGGTGCCAATAAATACAAAATCGTATTGGACTCATCAAGTTGGCGCAAAAAAAACAGTATCTACAACAATTCAAAAACAGAATTGGAAGACGACGATGTCATCGTGATATTGGGCTACCGTTGTGGAAAAGCGTTGCTGTCATTGGAAAACGGCAACCAATACAACATATACTATACCCTGGATGTCGTGCCGAGTAGCAAGGAAAACAAATACCAGTTTAAGGATATTCCGGGAATCGTTATGCGTTACGAATCGGTGGATTCGAGCAATGCCGATCCTATCATCATTCGCGCAAAAAGTATCAATTTAATGCCCATTGCCGAACATCTTTTTGTAGTGCCTACCAAAGGCTATAGGATTATTAATGATTTTTAGGTAGGTAAGTATTGCCTGCATCCAA
>JAATFC010000349.1 GCA_015655435.1 Chitinophagales bacterium
AAAAGTTTTTCCACTCTCACTATTGCCGCATTTATGGCCACTGCTCACTGCTCCATCGTAAAAACCTTTATGAAGAATTCACATTTCAGGTTTGTTCTTCAAAAGCAACAATTTTCCATACATGGTTTTCTCACAAAAACTCTTTCAAGGCCAATAAACTTGCGAGAAATGGATATTTGATCATAATACAATTTTGTTGGCTGCTTAAAATCATATATTCACCAATGGGAAGCTTCCTATAGTGTTTACAATTTTTTAATTCTGTATTTAAAGAACTTATTTTAAAAATCAGAAAAAAGGCGCTAATATTGTTCTTGAAAACAAGAATGGTTGTTGTCCGATAAGTGCGCATAAGTCATAAATGAAATTTCTATAGAGAAAATATACCGGCCGTAACCAAAACGACTTTACTTTTTTTGATTTCAGGTTTTCATGCTTTTTATTGTTGGTTTTATTTACTCATAGGTATTTAAATATTCATACCTATGAGTGTTATATGCCCAACTGTTGTTTATCATTATTGCTATTTGACTCTATGTTCGGCAACAGACGAGAGATATTGCTGGCGTTGAATGAATATGTTTTGCGAAGGCCATGAAGACAGCATTCCTATTGTAGATTTACCAACAGACTGGCTGTAGGGTCGCTATATTAATTAGTTAGGGTATAAAAATCGTACAGTCAAAAGATTCAATTGACATCATTGTGAATAATAAACAAATACGAATGAAAAAACAAATACTCACCATTTTTTTGATTATTAGCGTTGTAAATTCCCTACATGCACAGGAATTCTGGACTGGGACAAAAAGTACCAGTTCGGCTATATCCCGAACAGGACAGACAGGCATTGGCACGCTGAACTTTCGTTTTTCGGGCAATACGGGCATTTTGGAGCATGCCGCAGCTACAGGAAACTTTTATCTCAGGAGTGTAGCGTACGGTGTTACAGGTGACTCAGGTAGCCTTTCCCTAAATGATATTGGGGGGAACGTTGGTATAGGGACTCCAACACCACAAGCAATTTTACATATTGCCCAAAATGATGGTGCTCAAAATACTCCGAGAGCATCTCTTGTATTATCCAGATTCTGGGCTTCCAATGCAAATACAAGAGCTTCATCAATTTTTCAATATACGGATGGGGTAAATGATAAGATAGTATTTGCGGTGGCTGGGCTTGGTGGAGTTACTTCTACGCCGCTGGATATCAGTCAGGCAAAGATGGTTGTGCAGGCCAATGGTAATATTGGTATCGGGACAATAAACCCTGCTTATAAGTTAGATGTAAAAGGTGTAAGTCATTTTAGCGGAGAGGCCTTTTCACAAGGGGGCTTAAGAGTATTGAGCGCTATCGGAGATAACGTTAATGGCGCACCATGGTATGGAATTGGTGTTGATACTTTGCAAATACAGAAAAGCGATGTGCAATTAGCGGGGTTTTACGGATTGAATTTTCAGACAGGCTCAGGTCAAATGGTCATGACTAATGCCGGCAATGTTGGCATCGGTAATACTGCACCCACGGCCAAGCTTGCGGTCAATGGAACAGTAAGGGCGCAGGAAGTTGTAGTTCAGACGGCTGGCTGGCCGGATTATGTGTTCAAAAAAGATTACCGATTGCCTGATATTGATTCTTTGTCTCAACAGATTAAAGTATACGGTCACCTACCTGATATGCCTTCGGCAGTATATATTGCACAAAACGGGCAGAATCTCGGAGAGATGAACAAAAAGCTCTTACAAAAAGTAGAAGAATTGACATTGTACCTGATACAGCAGAAAGAACAAAACGATAAGTTGCAAAAAGAGGTTGAACATCTTACAGGCAGAATGAATGAGTTTTCCCAAAGCAAGGATGGGGATAAAAAATAAAAAGCAAGTTATAAAGCTGTAAACAAATAAATATGCTAAAAAAAATAATGGTGGTTGCATTGGCCCTCGGGTATGCCTGCGGAACTTATGGGCAGAACGCCTTTCCGGCTACCGGCAATGTGGGTATGGGGACAACAACACCCAGCTCGGATCTGGAAGTCCATGAGATCAGTGACAGTAAGCCGGGCAATGTTGTGGCTGTGCCCAAATCGGTATTGAAACTATCGCGAACAGGCACCCCTAATTATTCTTACCCGGAAGCTGCGGAGTTCAGGATCGGGCATGGCGGCCCGAACGTCTGGGGGTCCAGATTGGACTTATATATAAATGGTGCATCCAATCAAAGCAGTGTCCCTGACCAACAGGCAATGACGTGGTTGTATAACGGTAATGTGGGCGTTAAAACAACGAACCCCTATGCAACACTGGATGTAAAAGGTGATATATGTGTCCCAACACAATAGCAATGGAGTACACGATTCTGCAGAACGCGGGAGCCTTAATATAGGAATGAAAACCGGCTCAGGCACAGCAGATGGTTTTGCGGGCATGCAGATGACCACAGAATCGTATAACGGAGGTAATGGGAGTGTTTTGAGATTTTACACATGGGGTGCAAATACCGCTATTTCCAGAGAGGTCATGCGTATTAATGAAAGCGGCAATGTTGGCATCGGCATAACCACTCCGGCCACCAAGCTTGCAGTCAACGGGACGATTACAACAAAAGAAGTGGTAGTGCAGTCATCGAACTGGCCGGATTACGTGTTCAAAAAAGATTACCACCTCCCTTCGCTGGATTCCTTGTCAGCGCAAATACAAGCAGAAGGCCATTTGCCGGGTATGCCAACTGCAGCAGAAGTGGAGAAGAACGGCTTGAGTCTTGGAAACATCGTCAAACAACAGCAACAGAAGATAGAAGAGCTGGCCTTGTATATTATGTCTCTTAAAAAAGAATTGGAACAGGAGCACTTAACAAGAGAAAAGGAATTTGAACATATTTCCGGTAAATCAATAAAAAGTAAATGACCATGCATCTTAAGCAATTAATACTATGCCTTTTTTCGGCTGTAATGTGTGTTAAGGGTTTTGGACAATGGACGACCGTACGCGGCAACCAAACATATACCAGTGATAGCGTTGGTATTGGGGTGGCCAGTCCGTCAAAACGCTTGTCCGTCAATGGAGATGTGGAAATCGGATTGAGCAATCCGGGCAGCCCAAGCTTGTTAGGTTATGGCAACAAGGTATTCCTGAGGGGGGATTATGCGAATACAGATGAAATCTGGATGGCAAAATATGATGTGGGTTATGATTCAACAGAATTAAGGGTCAATATCGGCGATGATCAGGGAGCCGGTGACAAGTTCGTTGTCGGTGTGACAGATTACCGTACGCCGACGGTATTCAGTCCCAAATTGGTTGTTCAAGCGGATGGCAGGATCGGCATCGGTACCCCCACCCCCACGGACGCGCTTACGGTTAACGGGAACATCAGGAGCAAAGAGGTAATTGTTACGGCCACCGGCTGGCCGGACTATGTGTTCAAAGAAGGCTACCACCTCCCTTCACTGGATTCCTTGTCGCAGCAAATCAAAACAGAAGGCCATCTGCCGGGTATGCCCTCAGCAGCAGAAGTAGAGAAGAACGGCTTGAGCCTTGGAGAGATGAACAAGCTGTTGTTGCGAAAAGTGGAAGAAGTGACTTTGTATCTAATTGAATTAAAAAAAGACGACGAACAATTGAAGCAACGCATTGAAAAACTGGAAAATAAACAATAAATCCTCTATTATGAAAAGAATGTATCTATTTTCCCTATGCTTTTTTCTTGCTTGTTTTTTGTGTGTAAAAAGCTATGCACAAAACATTTTTCCTGCGACAGGGAGTGTGGGCATTGGTACAGCCACGCCTTTAGCTAAAGTTGAAATCGATGGAGGGAATCTATTAGTAAAGAATCTTTTAAATGCCAATGATAGTTCAGCGGTTATGGTCGCGCAGGCAATACAAAATGCGGGCCATGCAACTTTTGGCACTTCTATAAGGTCTATTACTGAAAATGCAGGAGCGAACATTTATGGAATGCAATTTTTTACCCAGGCTTCTTATTTAACAGGACAAACTGAAAAACTGAGAATATTAGGAAACGGCAATGTTGGCATCGGCATAACCACTCCGGCCACGAAGCTTGCAGTCAACGGGACGATTACAACAAAAGAAGTGGTGGTACAAACCTCTGGCTGGCCGGACTAAGTATTCAAAAAAAATTACAGATTGCCACCTCTTGATTCTTTAACTGGCCAAATACAAACAGAAGGCCATCTGCCGGGTATGCCCTCAGCAGCAGAAGTAGAGAAGAACGGCTTGAGTCTTGGAGAGATGAACAAGCAGTTGTTGCGAAAAGTGGAAGAACTGACGCTATATTTAATGGCGCAAAATAAAACGATAGAAGAACAGCAAATGGAAATTGCAACACTCAAAAACCAGATGAATATAATAGAACAAGAAATAAAGAGGAAAAATTGATATTTCTAAAACATAACGTAAAAAACAACACGTTTAAATATCATTTACATGAACCGTATATACTCAAAATTACTAAGCTGTTCATTCCTTTTAGGATTGACCTCCTACGGTGTAAACGCCCAGTTAAATCTAACGCTTAGCCAATACAGCGGACAGTCTACCATCACCGCCGGTAGAAGCATTACGCTTACTAATGGATTTAATACCAATGGGCAATCTTCACAAATCTATATCAACGCTAATACCCCGCCCGTACCGGGTGATTTCTCTATGCCGGGTGTTACCAACGGGACAAGTACTACTACTACAACCGGGAATTCTACTGTGGTGGGCGCTGTAGCAGGAAGCGGAAGTGTTTCTCTAACGGGAGCGGCAACTTACACCATGCCCATTGATATACTGCCGGGGGGTGGGCAGTTTCAAGTTACAACGACCAATGCCGCAGGACAGGCAAGCAGTAAAACACAGGATGGTTCAAGAAAAGTTATTACGGCTAATGATAACGGCGGACAATTGAACTACACCTATGATAGTTGGGGAAATTCCCTCTCTACCAGTGTAGGTAGTACCGTAATGATTTCCCATGTTTATGATGCTTATGGTAGACAGAGTTCCGTTACGGATAAAAATGCAGGAACAGTCAGCTATCAATATGATGCGTTGGGAGAATTGACAAAACAAACAGATGCGC
>JAATFC010000305.1 GCA_015655435.1 Chitinophagales bacterium
TCGATGGCATCTTCAATCCCGGATTTGGAAACAGCATGTTGATAAAAAGGTTTCAAACCTTCTTTTCCTTCCATATAGTCGTTCGCAATCTTAGAAAAATAACCTGTGTCCGAAAAAGACAATCTAGCTGCCATACATTAATTTTCAAACTATAAAAATAAACTACACCTTACTTTCTGCCCTTTATTCCACTACTTCCGCTTCCAAATCATAGTCGTACGCTTTCACGATACGAACCATTACAAATTCGCCAATAGGTAATTTTTTCTTGGAGTTGATGATAACATCATTGTCGACTTCCACACTGTCAAATTCTGTCCTGCCAATATATTTCCCCGCTTCCCTTTTGTCAATAAGGACTTTCAGAACCTGGCCGATTTTTTCCTGGTTTTTCTCGTAACTGATTTCGGATTGCAGTTCCATGATTTCCTGCGCACGTCTTTCCTTTTCCGCAGCGGGGACATCATCCACCAAATCTCCAGCCGAGGTTCCTTCTTCATGACTGTAAGGAAAAATACCTACACGGTCAAACCTTTGCTCACGTAAAAAATCTTTTAGTTCTTCCACATCTTGCAATGTCTCGCCCGGAAATCCAGCAATCAAAGTAGTACGCAAACAAATACCCGGATTTTTCTCACGGATAGCCGCAATTAATTCCTTCATTTCCTTACGTGTACTTTGTCGACGCATTGCCTTCAGCATATTGTCGCTCGCATGTTGCAACGGCATATCGAGGTAGTTGCAGATATTGGCGTGCTTTTTCATTACATCCAATACATCCATCGGGAACTTGTTGGGATAAGCGTAATGTAATCGTATCCATTCCAAACCTGGAATTACCGCCATACGCTCCAATAGTTCCGCCAGTTTTCGTTCCTTATATAAATCCAAACCGTAATAGGTCAGTTCCTGCGCAATCAACATAACTTCTTTCACGCCACCTGCGACCAATCGCTCTGCCTCACTAACCAAATCTTCTATCGGACGGCTGACATGGCTACCACGCATCAATGGAATGGCGCAGAAAGCGCAAGTACGGTTGCAACCTTCGCTAATCTTGAGATAAGCATAGTGCTTAGGCGTACTCAACAAACGCTCGCCGAGCAGTTCTTTTTTGTAATCTGCATTGAGAGCCTTTAGCATCAATGGCAATTCAAATGTTCCAAACCATTGGTCCACTTCGGGAATTTCCTCTTCCAGATTACCACGGTATCTTTCGCTCAGGCAGCCTGTGACATAGACTTTGTCCAGTTTACCTTCACGTTTCAGTTCGATTTGTTCCAATATGGTATTGATACTTTCTTCCTTTGCACTGTCGATAAACCCGCAAGTATTGACCACGACGATATTATGGTCCAGTTTTTCATTTTCGTGTGCCACGGCAATAGCGTTGGCTTTCAGTTGTCCACTCAACACCTCGCTGTCCACCAGATTCTTACTGCAACCAAGCGTAATAATATTGACCTTATCTCTTTTTAACGTTCTTGCTTTCATAATTATTCGGAAGCAAAGTTAGCCATAAGCTTAACAAAACGGAGTGAAATTTATTGGCACAATTCTCATAACACAAAAACTCATTACTAAATGTTTATTGAGAAATAAATGCATCAAAGGAAGTGCTGATATTATTTAAGTCAAACCTTTTACAAAAGCCATCACTGTTCTAGGATGTACCTTGAATTGCTTTCCAATATCGGAATAAGATTTTTCTTGTTGAAGTAAAGAAATAATGAGGTGTTCTTTTCCTGATAGTTTTTTTTTATTGTTTGCCCTGCCAGATGGTCTGCCAAGTTTAATACCTTCTGACTTCTTACGTTGCAAGGCTTCCTTAGTACGTTGCGAGATGAGATTTCGTTCTATCTCTGCAGATAGGGCAAATGCAAACGCGAGGACTTTTGAACTGATATCGTTACCCAGTTTAAAGTTGTCCTTGATTGTCCATACACGTATATCTCTACTCATGCAATCATTGAGTATACCCATAATCATTAGTAGATTCCTGCCCAGCCTAGAAATTTCCGCACAGATTAGAATGTCGTCCTTTCTCATTCTGTTAAGCAGATGTCCCAGTTTACGATACTTGACCTCACGTGCACCAGATACCGTTTCCATTACCCAGCGACCGATAGACAATTTATGCATGCTGCAAAAATTGTCTATCTCAAATCTCTGATTCTCAACTGATTGGTGTTCCGTACTTACCCGCACGTATGCGTAAATCATTCTAGTGTGTTTTAAAAATTTAGAGTAAATAGATTGCCCAAGATATAACATGTCAATGGCACTTTTAAACGGGCGTTTATTTACCACCAAATAAAAACACACTTTTTTTTATATTTTTTATTTAACTACGATTAGATAGGGTTTAATGAGTACAGGTTCAAATAGGCAAAAATAAACGCCCGTTTATTTTTGCACCACATCGCCCCATTTACTCATAAAAATAGTTTCAAGATAATATAATCGTAATTCTATCCAAATATAACATAATAAATTAATATGACTCAAATTTTACTATTATAAATCATTATTGTCCGAGATAATTTAAAATAAGGGTGGTCATTTGACCACCCTTTCTCAATTTTGTAGTTACCACACCAAAAAATTGAGTATATGAACAAAGTTATGGATTATGTCGGACA
>JAATFC010000066.1 GCA_015655435.1 Chitinophagales bacterium
TACAATTAAAGCACTCAATATAATTGCACAATACTTGATGCTTTTTAGAGCACCAACAGCTTCGGGTGAGAATACTTTATTCTGCCCGATGTACCCAAGCAATCTGAATGCTTTGTATAGTGCAACAAAAAAAGCTATTGATGCCGCGTATACGTATAAAACAAACGCGTTGAAATAAATTTGAAAAAAAGTTGCGTGTTGGTTGACTCCTTCAAGCTGAGGTTCCCACAGTAAAAAGACAAGGACAGCAATACCGATTAGGGCAACGACGACTTGAAGAAATAATATTGGAATTTTCTTTGGCATAATTTATAGGTTTTAAACGGTTAAATCGTTTTCGTTTTGAATATCCACTCCTTTGTTGAAAATAGTTGCAATAATATAGATTACCGCTCCCATTAAAACAAATGCTTGACTGTCTGCCCAGAATTGGCTCAAATTGTCGATAACAAAACCCCGATGCATTAAATTATTGGCAAACTGTCTGGCTATGTAACTTAGCAATCCGACTGAAAGTGTGTAATAACTAACCTGTGAAATCTGTCTCGCAACAAAAGTATTGAAGGGTTTTGATAAATCCATTTTGTGCATAAGTCTGATAACTACATAAAACAGACAGGCTTTTAAAATTGCAATGATTATAATAAAACTGTAAACACTGAAAAAAGCCAATTTACTGTCTTTATACAATCCACTTAAGTCCAATTTTTGATAAAGATTCTGGATAAACTCAGGCTTATAAAGACTGAAAAAGAAATTTACTATCAGGCCTCCCGCTTCAATACACAAGCCAACAAAAATAACCCAGGCGACAATATATAAGCCTTTAAACACCAAGTTGTTTGTTTTTGACATGATTGTTGTTATTAAGTTTGATGCGTCAAAAGTAGTAAAATTTATTGATAAACAATAAATATAAATTTATATTCAAAAAATATTAATTGAATATAAAATAACTTATCATCATTATTCAATAAGAAATTTCGGGAAAAAAGGTTCATTCCTTCGTAGGAAAACTTTTCCGAAAAATAATAATGTTAACGATACAATTACCATCTTTGCATAATGTGGAAACGGCGGATGGACGATAACCCTAACAAATGCACTGAATAATAGCTGCAACGTAAACCTATCAATGCGTTTCGGCACAAAACATACTGATGTCATTTTGTTGCACCGATGTATTCCATGAGCGGAGAACCATTATTAGAGGTAGAGATTTATTAAAACGGGGAAAAAGATGACATTAAACCATATCAAACTATCAGATACAATCGAACAAGACAATGCGCCCATTTCCGAAATCGGGGCAATAGATTTTTCGTTGGAATCTTTCATTTCGTATCTGGACGAGAGGATTGCTGCGACACGCAACAAAACGAAACTTGAAAAATACAAAAAAAACATACTTAGTTTTTTTCCAAATGGAGACTACAGTATCCCATTAGGTGATGTTCAGGAATATGAGGAATTATACCAACTCATATACGAACTCCTCACTGTTCCTTTGATCGACGAAAGTCAATATTGCTGGGGATTGGGTTTTCCTTTTTCCTCGCAGCTTATGTATAGCACCGATGCGTTGAATCGATTGCTTAACGGATTGACCAAAAAACATTTTGTTGGAACGGCTAATTTCAAACCGGACTGCACGCTTTCCGAACCCGAAGTCAAAAAAGTCATTGTCTATTCTTTCTTGATAAAAAGACTGTACAATATCGAGATATTCAATTCATCCGCACTTGTATTTCGTATTGACGAGCAGGATTCCGAACGGTATTACGAGGTTGACTTCAACGACAAGTTCATACAGATTTCATTTGATGGAGTCCTTCCTCAGATTGACAATACGATTGCGGAGATGGAAAACCTGTCCAAAGAATCAACTTTGCTATGGTTGGAAAAAGTCATTCCCCTGAAAAAAATAAAGTTCACGGGATTTTCCATTGTCGAAATAACAGATATCACAGAAAAAGTCATGAAGGAACGCATGCGTGACTTATTGCTCACCTCTAATCTAGGACTGGATTTTCAGAACAAGATTTCGCATATCGTACGTAAACTTGAAGGCTGTGCGACCTTGGATATTTTGATGTTGCCGACACTGTATCTCAACAATCAAATAGTAAAGGATGTATGGCAGAATATTTCTCTAAAAATTCAGGAAATACTAGAAAAATACGAGGTATCTTCAACAGAATTTTATAATACCATCAACCGATATGCAAGCAATCCCAGGCTTGTATTTAGGGAAAATATTCAGAAAAACAGAGAGCACAACGCCGACCTCGACATATTAGCATCGTCAGGGATATTAGAAGGACTTATCATCAAACCTATTTTTTCCAAAAACCATCTGGTTGGGATTATTTTTATCGCATCCCAACAACGGAACGTCATATCTGACCAGCTTCTCGTCTATATGGACGAGGTCTATCCGATTATGCAAAACTTGTTCGAAACGGCCGTTGGCAATTATATGAACGAACTCGGAAAAGTGATAAAAACCAAGTTCACGTCCATACAGCCTTCGGTTGAGTGGAAATTTAACGACGTTGCAGTACAGTATCTCAACGACAAAGTAAACGAAAAGCATCCGGCGCTGCTGCCCATCAAGTTCAGGGACATCTACCCTATTTACGGTGCTATTGATTTCAAAAATTCCACTATCGAAAGAAACCAAGCAGAAATAGAAGACAGAATATTGCAGTTGGAATACCTAGTATCAACTATAAAAAAGATACAGGAAATATCGCCTATTGACCTTTTAGAAGAATGGAAACACCAAGCCACACAATGGATTGCAACATTGGAACATGGTATGGATTCCGCACATGAGTTTGCGCTGAATCAATTTCTGGAAAAAGAATCCATCAGCACATTCAAGCAACTGGAAGAAACGGATAGTCGTATAAGTAAAATAATAGAGCCTTATCAAGCAGGAACTTTACCGGGCGGTATTTTTCACAAAAACAGTATCGAACTCGAAAAGACTTTTAAAATTCTTAACGCCAATATTGCGTCCATATTGGACCAGATGAATGACAAGTTACAGGATGTGTATCCTTGTTATTTCGAGCGATACAGGACCGACGGAATTGAGTTCAATATCTATATTGGACAGTCCATTACACCTAAC
The DNA here is from genome assembly GCA_015655435.1 of Chitinophagales bacterium. Lineage (GTDB taxonomy): Bacteria > Bacteroidota > Bacteroidia > Chitinophagales > Chitinophagaceae > Rhizosphaericola. The sequence continues at coordinate 3,140 of JAATFC010000066.1, forward strand.
AAACCGTTCAATAAACTATACCTAAGAAATGTGCAATTGTGGCAACTCAACACGATGGCGCTCATCGCAAAAGTTGCGGACAAAAGCCAGAATGACCTGCCGCGTAAAATATATACTACGCAACTCATATTCGTACATTCCAATACGATTACCGTGAGTTTCAGGATGGACGAGAGACGTTTTGACGTAGAAGGAACCTACAACATCCGCTACGAAATCATCAAAAAAAGAATCGACAAAGCGTTGATTAAAGGTACTGGCGAAAGGCTTACGCAGCCTGGGAAAATAGCAATTGTCTATTTCCAACGAAAAGATATTGAGGACTATCTTGTTCATATCAACTATTTGCAACAAATGAATATTCTGACACCCAATATTGAAGAAATAGAGCTGGAAGACATGCAAGGCGTTTCGGGCCTGAAAGCGCTTCGTGTAAGCGTTTCAGACGTTGCGGTTTTAGATTTTCATAGTCCTTCACTTCTGTTGGATTCCTCTCTCCCATCAGACAACACAAATTCTTTTTCAGAACAAAAATAACAATATGGTTTCCTATTCAGAACTGGACACAAAAGCGGAACAGTACGTAAAAAATATCATTGCCACACAACCGCACCCTGAGTTGACCTATCACAATATGGGACATATATTGAATGTTGTCAATATGGTTTCCAACCTATGCGACTACTATAAATACGACGAAAGAAAAAAGCATCTTATTCGTATTGCAGCTTGGTTTCATGATATTGGTTATTATGAAGGTGTTTGCACAGGGCATGAACAAAACGGTGCGGATTGCGCCAGCGCTTTTCTTTCGCAAAACGAAGTTTCGGATGAGGATACGCAACTTGTAAAAGGGTGCATATTGGCAACGATGATGCCACAAAACCCGAAAACACAGGAAGAAGAAATCATCTGTGATGCAGACCTTTCACACTTAGCGTCTCCCGACCTATACGAACTAAGCAAAAGGCTCAGAAAAGAACTTGAAAAAACGAAAGACAAGAAAATAGAAAAAAGCGTCTGGTTAAGAGATACTTTAAAATTATTGCAAAACCATCACTATTTCACGGACTATGCAAAAGAAAAACTGGAAAGCGGAAAGCAAAAAAACATTGAATTGTTTGCAGAAAAACTAAAAGAAGAAGATAAACCGGAAAATCCTGGGAAAGAAAACAAGAAGGAAGAAAAACCTAGCAAGGGCATCGAGACTATGTTCCGCATTACGTCAAGTAATAATCAGAAACTTAGTTCGATGGCTGACAACAAGGCACATATATTGATTTCGGTGAACTCTATCATCTTGTCTGCAATCATCAGTTTGCTCTTACGCAAATTAACAGACTATGAATATCTGAGTATTCCTACATACATCATATTGACGGTTAGCGTTGTCTCCATGATATTTTCGTTGATTGCGACACGTCCCAATCTTCCTTCAGGACAGTTTTCTAAGGAAGACGTGGACAACAAAAAAGTCAACCTGTTGTTTTTCGGAAATTTTTACAAAATGTCTTTGGAAGACTATACCAAAGGTATGGAAGCCGTTATGGAAGATTATGATTACCTCTATCAATCCCTTATCAAAGATGTGTATTCGCAAGGTGTCGTATTGAGCCACAAATACAAACTGTTGCGTATTTCCTATACGGTTTTCATGTTTGGAATGATATTGTCGGTTATCAGTTTTATCATAGCGAGCGTTCTGCACCAACCCATAAATTAGTCTGTATGCAAAAATGGTTTTTCATATTGCTAGGCATCTGTACGTTAAACGCTTGTGGGCAGATAACAAACACAACGCACACAATGCTCACGCACTATAATACTTCCAAACCTCAAACTATTGAGTTACCAAAAATATTGCGTGAGGTTTCCGGAATTGTATTTAGCGACGGTATTGATTCTGTTTTGTTTGCGGAGCAGGACGAGTTTGGAAATGTTTATAGTGTCAATACGCAAAACGGAACTTCTACTCTCTTCAATACCATTCAACAAAAAGGAGATTTCGAGGACATAGCATACAATCAATCTGTTTTTTATTTGCTCAGAAGTGACGGAACTATTTTTTCTTTTCCTAAAAAAAATATAGTTGACAAGGCTGAAATAAAAACCTTCGGCAATTTGTTGCCAGCGTATGAATACGAAGGTCTTTATTATCATTCAATAGACAACAGTTTGTATGCTTTGACAAAAACGATTCCTTCCGACAAAAAAAACATTTTTATTTATCAGTTACCAATCCAGTCAAATGGAGAACCGATATTGGGCAATAAAATATCCATTAATATAAAAGATGTAGAGAACTTAGTTGGAAAGAAAATAACACGTTTCAATCCATCTGCTATCGCATACAATCCTGTCGACCAACAATGGTTTATACTATCATCCGTCAATCACTTATTGCTAGTGTTGGACAAGAACTGGGCAGCTATTGACTATACGATATTGGATGCACAGGTATATCCACAACCGGAAGGAATGGCATTTGATTCCAAAGGAAATCTTTGGCTTTCGAGTGAGGCAAAAAATCAAGCGTACGGAAAGATCTACAAGATAGAAAGACGATAAAACTGCGACTATGAGACGAGCGATATATTTAATATTTTTTCTTTTTTTTCTTACGAAAACCTACGCCCAGAAGGATTCTATATTGGCGCGTATGATTTTCATCGGCGATGCAGGCGAAATGGATAACCAGCAGAAATTGCTTTTGCCCGACGCAGCCGCCAAAATTATCAAGGGAAAAACAACTGTGATGTTTTTGGGTGATAATATCTATCCGCATGGCATGGGGCTTTCGGGAAGTCCGGAGGAAGAAACAACACAACAGATATTGCGTTCCCAATATACACCCATGCGGGAAGCAGGAGCACCTGTATATTTCATCCCGGGCAATCATGACTGGGATAGAATGGGACCACAAGGTCTAGCAAAAATCAAACGCCAATCTCAGTTTCTGGAGGAGCAGAACGATTCGCTACTCAAGATGGTTCCGCCCAACGGATGCCCCGACCCTGTTGCCATAGACATTTCCGATAGTGTAGTTATCATTGCGATGGACAGCGAATGGTGGCTCTTCCCATACGATAAAACCAATGACGGTGCGGATTGTAGCTGTTCCACTCCTCAAGGCGTCATTCGTTCATTGGAGGACTTGATGTACCAAAACAGGAACAAAATTATCCTGTTGGCAACACACCATCCGTTCCAGAGTTATGGTACGCACGGCGGTTATTTTTCCTGGAAAGACCATATTTTCCCATTAAACGCCATTAACAAAAACCTATACATTCCATTGCCCGTAATCGGTTCGCTTTATCCTTTTTTGCGTAGCACTTTTACTAATCCAGAAGACCTTCGCCATCCATTGTACAAGTCCATGATTAAAAGTGTGGACGACGTTTTCAAATATACGCCGAACTATATACACGTTTCGGGACATGAACACGGATTGCAGTTCATCGACAATACGCAGACTAAGCAAGTGCAAATTGTAAGCGGCGGCGGCGCAAAGCAGAACTATACAATCAAGGGAAAATATTCCCTGTTTGGAAAAGAAGACCAGGGCTATGTTGTAGCCGATGTATTACCCAAAAACATAGTCCGATTTACCTACTATGCTTACGAAAATGGTCAATACCAGCAAGTATTCCAATATACATGGAACAGATACCAACCGGTCAAAGCTTTTGAAAAAAAAGACTATAAAAATTTCGGTCACAAAGACAGTCTTGTTGGTGCTGCCCGACCAGACTATACGGAAGTTAGCGGTTTTCATAATTTCATGTTTGGGAAAAACTACCGAAAAGAATGGGCTCAGGAAACTAAGCTTCCGGCAATATCCATAGACAGTATTGACGGTGGACTAAAACCGTTGAAACTTGGTGGAGGCTTTCAATCTACTTCTTTACGTTTGTCCAATAGTCAAAAAAAAGAATACACGCTCCGCCTTGTCCAAAAAAATGTCGAAAAAGTAGTACCGGAGCCATTCAGCGGAACGTTTGTCAACAACTGGCTTGATGATGCTACAAGTGCACAGCATCCTTATTCGTCCTTGATAGTACCACCCATTGCCGATGCGATACAAGTGCCACATGCCAATCCCAAACTTGGAATCGTGGAAGCGTCGAACTCTCTGGACCAATACAACACGATATACTACAACAAGATTGCATTGCTGGAAGAACGTGAACCTTTGGGAAAATCTGACAATGCTGAAAAAGCATTGGAAAAACTGCAAGACGACAACGACAATACGTTTGACGGATACAACTATACGAAAGCGCGCATATTGGATTTATTGTTAGCGGATTGGGACAGGCATGCGGACCAATGGCGTTTTTTTAATCAAAATGAAAAGAAGAAGGAGAAAAATTACCTTATAGTCCCAAGGGACCGGGACATGGTATTGAATAAAACGGAAGGCCTGATTCCCAAGATGTTGAAACATTTTGTCTTGATGCCGCACGTTCCTGGATTCAAAGAAGATTTAATGAATGGTTCGAACTATTATTTTTACAAATCAGCGTTTCTCAATGCACATCCGGCTAGTCAGATTTCATATGAAAAATGGATCTCCATCGCAACAGAAATCCAGAACAACATCACAGACTCCGTATTGGATGCAGCTTTAAAATCCATGCCCAAAGAAATATACAGTATCCGATACGACGAACTCTTCAAAGACCTAAAAAGCAGAAGAAATGAAATTGTGAAAGCAGCAGACAAATATTACCGTTTTTCCAACCGTATAGTGGATATTCATCTGAGTGACAAGCACGAATCAGTTCGGATAAATAGTTTACCTGAGCAAGATGCGCTGCATTTGCTTGTAAGAAAAATCAATAAACTAGGAATCTTAAAAGACACGCTCATTGACAAAGTATATCCTTATGATTTTACCAAAGAGATAAGACTATATCTCGGAAAAGGCGACGACAGCGTCATGGTCAATAACCAAAATTCGCATGTTCGACTTAGACTTATTGGCGGAAAGGGCGACAAGACATACAACATTGCAGCCTCCGAATCCTCCATTCCAATATACGACCGCAAACAGGAAAACTATATTGGTGCAGATGCTCATCTATTAAGAAAACATATCAGAAAAGACAGCGTCAATACAGCATTCCAACCAACCAATCTTTATGATACTTACCTGCCGTTGATTACAGGAAAATATAATAGGGATGACGGTATTTTTCTTGGATTGGGTGTTCGCTATACACAACAGAAAGGTTTCAGAAAATCGCCCTATACGTCACTCCAGCAAGTCATGGTATCGCACTCGTTTGCAACCAAGGCATTCAACATTCAATATAGCGGCGAATGGATACAGGCTTTTGGCAAGGCGGATTTCACCATGAGTGCCAATATAAAAGCGCCGGACAATACGCAAAACTTTTTCGGCAGGGGAAACGAAAGCGTTTTTGACAAAACGGGTGACTACGCCCGCTACTATAGGGCACGATTCAATGTTTTTGATTTCAATCCCGCAGCTCGTTGGCGTAGCCAGAAAAATTCCTTTTTCAGTATTGGACCGTCCTTCCAATATTACCACATGGATCAGAACGAAAATAGCGGACGATTTATCCTCAATACCAGCCAGATTAACAGTTACGACAGCAGCAGCATCTTGCAAGACAAATACCATTTGGGGATTTCTGCCATCTATCATTATGACGGAAGGAACAATGCCGTACTTCCGACCTGGGGTTCATTGTTTGACTTACAGATGCAATGGATGCACGGAATGAACAATATTTCCAAAAGTTTTGCACAGATACAACCGGAAATCGCCTTATACAAAAGCCTCAACAGCAAGCAAACTATTGTCTTGGCGGAAAGATTGGGAGGAGGAGTTACTTTAGGTAAAAGCGCATTTTACCAGTCTCTGTTTTTGGGTAGTCAGAGCAACCTGATGGGTTATCGCCAATACCGGTTTGCAGGACAGCACATGGCTTACAACAATCTTGAGCTAAGGATGGCATTGACCGACTTTGGCAATTACCTTTTCAAAGGACAATTGGGAATTCTTGGTTTTTATGATGTCGGACGTGTATGGAACGAAAATCAATCGTCGGACAAATGGCACAATGCTGTCGGCGGCGGTGTGTATCTGGCTCCAGCCAAACTCGCCATTTTCCGTTTTACGATGGGCTACACACCAGAAGGATGGTATCCTGCATTTGGGATGGGTATGCGTTTTTAGTTGAAATGCGCAATCAATCCAATCCCGTCATTGGTTGCACCCATGCGCCAGTCCACTTTCGGCTTTTTTTCCAACAAATCGGTAAAAGCAGCTTGGTGTGATGTCATTTTCCAGCGTTTTATATTGGCTTTTGCGATATACCAACTGCTTATCCCGCCTACAAAAAGGTCGGAAATCCAGTGCGAATGCGAATTCATCCTACTGATGAAAGTAGTAGCCGCTGTGGCGTAAAACAATGTTTGCAAATAGGGGTTTTTCACTCTGCTGGCAAGCACAGTCGCTGTCGTCATGGCAATCTGCATATGCCCGGAGGGGAAAGAATGGTAGCCCGGGTCACTTGAGAACGGTTTGAAATGTAGATTGCCAACCCCGACTACGGGACGAGCACGACCTGCAAAGGGTTTGATGATGCTCTGCAATGCACCGCTAGAAGCATAGCTACTTCCCAATATCAGTGCCGTTTCTTTTGCCCATTCGCTTTTGAACAACAAACCGGCTGCATAGAAGCCACCCATCGAAATAAAGGCTGCGTAAGGCTTTCCTGCATGATAACCAATACGTTCTATCGTATGCATTGCTCCGCCATTCTGACGTCCGAGGAAATCATTGACAGGCTTATCCACCAGAAACAAAAGTGCCGTAGTTCCGGCAATCGCACCGACAGTCAACCAATCTTTTTTCTTCCATCTGAGCGGGGAAGCCCATGTGTACACAATAGCATCGCCAAAACGTCCAACCGTATTCAATGGACCTTTTAAGTGAATATTTTCATCGGGGAGCGTGTCTATTATTTTTGTTGCAGTATCCGCAGCAAGATTAACGGAATCTTTATGCAAACCCAATACACTTGTGTCCTGAGAATGACCAATATGGTTTGTCGTGTCTAAAACCTGAGCATTTGAAAATTTTGCACTCAATACCAATCCAATAGCAATAATATATGTCCTGTTCATACAATCCTGTGTCCATCAAGGTTCGAAAAAAGAAAACCTAAAGTTAAGCAGTTAGATTAATATATTGGTGCTGAATTTAGTCCAATATGCTATTTTTCAAATATTGGACAACGGTTCGGATTAAAATAACAAAGTTCAAAAGCATTTTAGAAAAAAACAGGAAAAATTGTCATGCTTACCCAACATGGCACAGTATTCGTTCGTATAGGCAATTAGTAGTCAATTTTCTCATAAGCAGTTAGTTTTAGTTTGCGGCCCTGATTTCCATCAGGGCCTATTTTTTTATTTGGATAAAATGGTTGTATATTTGTCACAATCAACATATTTGGATGACAAAAACTTTACTCAAAGCATTTTTTACTTTCACGTTTATCAGTCTTCTTTTTCTTCAAAAAGTGAAAGCGCACGGTTTGGACAGTGTCCGTACGGAAACGTATGGAGACGGTACAAATCCTTATGCTTTGGGCGGTGACGACAAGCTCGTTTCCAAATTTTATCCCAACCCAGCCAGGGATTACATCACATTTGATTTTGACAAAAAAATAGAAAACAACTGCAGGCTCATTATTTACAGTTTCACTGGTCGCAAAATGACAGAAATGCAGATTTCTAACCTCAAAATAACTGTCAATCTTTCCGATTATTTCCGTGGACTTTATCTGTTCCAATTGATTTCTCCAAAAGGTCAGGTGTTGGAAAGTGGCAAGTTTCAGGTATTGAAATAAGCCACCCATCAAGAACACTATCGCAAATCCTACCCATAATTTATTGTTTTCCATTTTAGTTGTATTGGTTAATTCCAATACCAATTTTGGATATATTTACATGAGAAAAATATCTTTTTTTCTAAAAAATATAAACGATAAATCATTGATTGTTAATGAGTATATTCAAGTTATTTAAAAATATCCGCCCATTTGTCAAGAAATACAGAGGCTATGTCTATTTCACTTTATTATTGACATTAATTGGTTCGCTATTGGCACAGGTCAATGCCTTTGTCATGAAATACACGGTTGACCGTATTGCCGAGCTCCTGCCACACGCCGACAAGATGAAGACCGGAATGCATCTGCTCACCGTGATTTCCATCATCTTGATTGCAAAAGAAATATTGAATTCCTTCGTCACGTTTGGGCAGAATTTTTTCGGGGAAAAACTCAAGATTTTCATTTCCAAAGACCTCGCGCAGACCATCATCGACAAAATGCTGACTTACAGGCTGGCATTTTTCTCCTCTGGAAACAATGAATCCGGCAAACTGCAAACGAGAATTGACCGTAGTATCGACTCGCTGACACGACTCATCAAAAATTTTTTCATAGACATCATTCCACTTTTTGCGACGGCGATTGTGTCACTTTTTTTGATGTTTCGAGCGAATTTTTATATTGGATTGGTCGGTACAACGTTGATTCCAATATATTTTTTCGTAGCGCAAAAACAGGCGCAAAAACTCAGCGGCTGGAGACGTACCATGCGTGGCTACCGCGAACAGAAATCGCAAGGTATCATCAGTATCATTGAGTCCATTTCTGTCATCAAATCCTTCAACCGCGAAGACTTGGAGTCTTCCAAACAGTTAAAAATCCAGAACGACGTGACAGACAACCAGTTGCAAACCCGGAAGATTGGATTTTTCTATGACAATCTACAGTCTTTTATTGACCAGATTGGGATTGTGATCATTATCATATTGACCACATATCTAGTATTGGACAACAAACTGAGCATCGGCGCAATCCTTTTCCACGTCACCTTGTATCGCAACGTTTCGTCCCCGATTAGGCAGCTACAGCGGATTTACGATGATATGAACGATGCATTGATTTATTCGGAGAGTTATTTTGAAATATTAAAAATGGACCACATGGACGAGTTTGCCGGAAAATATATCCCTGAAAAACTCACCGGACGTTTTGAGATGAAAAATGTGGACTTCTCCTACCCTAACGGTAACAAAGTGTTGCATGATGTCAACCTGCAAATAGAACCTGATACCAGCACAGCATTGGTCGGACTCTCCGGAGCGGGCAAAAGCACCATCATCAATCTATTGACCAAATTCTATGTTCCGCAAAAAGGCGTTATCACTTTGGACGGAGTAGACCTGCTCCAATATGACACGACATATCTACGCAGCCAGATAGGTCTGGTCTTTCAGAAAAACCATATTTTCAACGGAACTATTGAGGAAAATATACGCTACGGCAAACCAGAAGCAACCGATGCCGAAGTCATGAATGCGGCAAAGAAAGCCTATATCCACGACCAGATAATGCAGTTGCCTGAACAATATAAAACCCGAGCTTTGAATCTTTCGGGAGGGCAACAACAGCGTATTGCAATCGCCCGCGTTTTCTTGAAAGACCCGCCAATACTTTTTCTGGACGAACCTACCGCAAGCCTTGACGCTATTGCAACGGAACAAATCAAAAACAGTTTGGACGCTATCAAAAAAGACAGAACCGTTATCATCATTTCCCATTCCTTGTCGCAGATTATCGACGCGGATTACGTCTATGCCATCAAGGAAGGCCATATCATCGAGCATGGTACGCATCAGGAAGTCTATCATCAAAACGGTGTTTACAAAGAGATTTTCGATGCGAGCGCAAGAAGCTTGAATATCGAAAAGATCTCAAAAACCATCGATTGATTTGTCTTTGACTTTATCGTCATTTATTTAAAATATAAAAAATTATCATTATATATTATTTTATTGTAAATCAATATTTTATTTTCCTAAATAAAAAGGAGAAATCGTTACTTTTCTCTTTTCACAATACAGTTTATCCATAAGGAAAGCAGATCTAATTAGTCAAAACGATAAACCTATACGATATTTTTCGATGCTTGTCAATACGCAAACGATTTACGTTTTTTAATTAAAAAATGATTTTTTCCCGTCCTTTTTTTGTTTAAGTTTGTTCGCCGAAAAGTTCAATATGTCATTAATAAAAAGTATTTCAGGAATCAGAGGAACCATTGGTGGTAAACCGGATGATGCGCTTACTCCATTGGACATTGTAAAGTTTTCCGCCGCCTATGCAGCATGGCTGATAAATAGGCAAGGCGAAAATACCTCCAACAAAAAAGTCGTAATAGGACGTGACGGTCGCATCAGCGGACCGTTTGTCAAGGATATTGTGACCAGGACGCTCAATATGTCCGGTTTGGACGTTGTCGACGTTGATCTTAGCACCACTCCGACCGTAGAAATGGCGGTGGTGTGGGAAAAAGCAGCAGGTGGTATCATCATCACAGCCAGCCACAATCCCAAAGAATGGAATGCGCTGAAACTACTGAACGAAAAAGGGGAATTCCTAAGTGCTGCTGACGGTGAAGCACTATTAGAACTCGTCAATACCGAAGCATACAGATTTGTCAACGTAGACAAACTGGGCACTTATACCAAAAAAGATGACGCCATCCAGCAGCACATACAGGCTGTATTGCACTATCCTTTAATCAAAAAAGAAGCCATTGCTGCCCGGAATTTCAAGGTTGTCGTAGATGGTGTGAACAGCACAGGCTCTATTGCCATTCCGCAAATGCTGGAAGCATTGGGCGTAGCCAAAGAAAACATCATCGTCATCAATTCAGACATTACCGGAAATTTCGCCCACAATCCAGAACCTTTACCGGAAAACCTGAGAGAACTACGCTCGGAAGTCAACAAGCAAAAAGCGGATTTGGGTATTGCTATTGACCCGGATGTGGATAGGCTGTGCTTTGTTTGCGAGGACGGAAGTATGTTCGGCGAAGAATTTACATTGGTAGCAGTTGCGGATTATATATTGGAACACAAAAAAGGACCAACTGTAAGCAACCTTTCCTCTACCCGCGCGCTGCGTGACATAACCGAAAAACACGGATGTGAATATTTCCCTTCCGCTGTCGGGGAAGTCAATGTGGTAGAAAAAATGAAAGAGGTACACGCTGTTATTGGCGGTGAAGGAAATGGAGGCGTAATCGTTCCGGATTTCCATTATGGGCGTGATGCGCTGATTGGCGTGGGATTGTTCCTAAGCCATCTGACATCCAAGAGGAGCGTTAAGCTTTTGCGTAATGAATACCCCGAATATTTCATTTCCAAAAACAAGATTCAGCTATCACCTTCTGTCGACCTCCAAAAGATATTTGAACATATCAAAACGAAATACAAAAAGAACAATATCAATACGATAGACGGACTCAAAATCGAATTTGACAAGGACTGGGTACATCTTAGACCTAGCAATACAGAGCCGATTATCCGTATCTACGCAGAAAGCAATTTTGAAACAACAGCGGACAATATCGCAAAACGCATCATGCAGGACATCAAGGAATGTATGTAGGTTTGCTTTATATTGGACTGTTTTTTCCTAACTTTGTACCGTTGGAATTCAATACTGAAACGCGTGTCTTCTGACATGCGTTTTTTCCATTTTTTATACTATACTATTTAATATCCATGAACAACAAAAGAATCTA
>JAATFC010000370.1 GCA_015655435.1 Chitinophagales bacterium
AGTGTTATCAAAATTATCCATGAATACCATATATCTCAGCGTATTTTTTAGTAGTGAAGCAAAACTAGCTATTTTGATTTGTTAAAAAAAAACTAATTGGACTCTTCGTGCGACTTGTTTCTATTTTTAATAATCTTAATAATTACAGGAGTTGTGGTGATGAGAACCAGTATCAAAACAATGATTTCCAAGTGTTCCGTTAAATCTAGAGAGTATTTCGTCAAGAAAAACCGATATAGATAGTGTCCACCTGCTACCATAAGAAAAACCCATGCCAAACATCCAAAAAAATTATAAACCAAAAACTTTCTTTTAGGCATGCCTACAATTCCAGCAACAATAGGAGCAAAAGTGCGTACAACAGGTAAAAAACGAGCGAAAACGATAGCGCCTCCCCCATGTTTATCATAAAATTCCTTCGCACTATGCAAGTGCTTCTTTTTGAAATACCAAGTATCCTTCTTTTTAAATAGATAGTCTCCACTTTTCCTCCCAAAGAAAAACCCAAATTCATTTCCGACAAAACCCGCAATGGTTATTAACGAAATGATAATGGCTAAATTGATAAAGTCCGAACCGGTTGAATAAAAACTTTTTTCAATAAGCTTTTGGCTATAGATCCCAGCTACAAATAACAACGAATCTCCAGGCAGAAAGAATCCAATGAACAAACCCGTTTCGGCAAAAACAATGAAAAGAATCAACCAAAGACCGCCGTGGTCAATATAGAATTCAGGTTGCAACAACTGTGTCCATGTAAAATCAAGTAATATTTGAGAAAGCATCTACCCTGAATTTTAAATTTATTATAAGTTTATACTAACCATTATGCCAATCCATTCTCGGCACTGTTATCTTTATCAAAATCTCCTTCAAATTTGCTTACGACCGACGTAGCCAACGCATTTCCCAATACGTTTGTCGCTGTCCGCAACATATCGCAGAAATGGTCAATGGGTAGGATAAGCGCAATACCTTCCGGAGGTATTTTGAACATACCACATATTGCAGCCACGACAACCAAAGATGCTCGCGGCACGCCAGCCATACCCTTGCTTGTCACCATCAATACCAACATCATGGTCAGTTCAGTTCCGATATCCAGATGGATGTTGTAAGCCTGTGCGATTGCCATACTGGCGAAAGTCATATTAATCATGCTCCCATCCAGATTAAAGGAATATCCCAAAGGTAAAACGAAGGAAACTACTTTATTGCTGCATCCAAATTTCTCCAACTGTTCCGTAAGCTTTGGGAAAACAGCTTCGCTACTGGTTGTTGTAAAAGCGACAATCAAGGGTTGGGTTATGCTTTTTAACAATAGAGGAAGTCTTTTTTTCAAAAAGAACCAACCTACCAGTAAAAGTATACTGCATAAAGTTAGTATAGCTATCGCGAAATACAATAAATATTTGCCATAAAATATAAACACACTTGGACCATTGGTTGCCATAACTGCCGCCAAGGACCCAAATACGCCTAACGGTGCGAAATACATCACATAATTGACCATCTTTAGGATGATATGCGATGCAGAGTCCAGAAAATCAATGACAACCTGCCCTTTTTTGCCAATAGCAGCTGTGGCAATGCCAAAAAACACGGCAAAAACCACTATCTGCAATATCTCGTTATGCGACATTGCATCAATGACACTTTTGGGAAATACGTGTTCTATAAATGACTGAAGGGAAAATTCTTGTGTATGTGAAATAATATCGGATGCCGAACCATTGCCGACATTGCTCAATGCAATAGCATGACCGGGCTGGAACAGATTAACCAATAGAGTACCTAGAGCCAAACTCACCAAAGATGCCGAAATGAACCAAAGCATAGCCCTTCCTCCGACTCTTCCGACCGATTTCATGTCACCCAATTTGGCTATGCCAACAGCCAACGTGCAGAAAACCAAAGGTGAAATTATCATCTGAATCAACCGCAAGAAAATGGTCGTCAGTAATTTAATCTTGTCGGCAAAACCCTTGGTTAATGAGGCTGGGTCAAACTTCGTACCCGTTTTCTGGGCAGCCAATGCGGCTTCCGAGTGCATCGCATTATAATAAACAATATATCCTAATAATGCCCCAAGCACCATGGCAATAAGGATGAATAGAGTCAGTTGGCTTTTCTTTTCCTTCATATTGAGATTAACTCTGCGGTTTCAAAACTGCAATGTAGGTAAAATATTATAGCTTCTGAAAATCAAAGGAGACAATCCTTAGCACAATCGTTGTTTCATCCCTTCATATAAAATAATTCCGGCCGCTACTGACACATTGAAAGAATCGAACTTGGTTTTCATGGGAATGGAAAATTTATCATCCGCTTGTTTGGTTAAAAAACTTTGGACTCCTTTTTCTTCATTACCCATTATCACGCAAAAAGGCTCAGACAAGGGCAAATCAAAAAGCATATTGGGCGCATCCATTTCACTTGTGAATACTTTGATACCGTTCAGGTGCAAAGTGTCGACCGCTTTAGCAAGGCTGTCCACTCGACAGATTTCAATTTGTTCTAGCGCGCCTGCACTGCTTTTAATAGCATCTTCATTCAGTGCACCTACGCCTTTGTCAGGAATGATAATCGCTTGTCCGCCACAACAAAGCACGCTCCTGGCAATAGCTCCTATATTGCGCACGTCCGTAACGCCATCCAGCATCAAAAACATAGGTGTTTCCCCTTTGGAAACTGTCCAGTCGATGACTTGCTGTAAGTCTTTGTAAATCACGGAAGACTTGAACGCCAATACACCTTGGTGGTTGATATTGGTTAACCCATTAAGCTTTTCAATGGGAACATATTGGACTGGGATATTGAGTTTTTTCGCCGCTTCTCTGATTTCGTCGATAACGTCTCCAGAGGCTTGGCGTGACAAAAGAATTTTGTCTATATTGACTTGATTGTTCAGCCCTTCCATGACCGGATTACGACCGACAATCATGTTTTTTTTGGGTAAAAAACTACTGTTTTTCTTATTTGGAAATGCCATGTTTTGCTATCAATTATGAAAAAAAGCATTTGCTAAGCCATCCTACTGGCGTGGAGATAAGCATTTTTTACGTTACCAAATTCCAAAAGCATCTCTTTTGCTTTCTCGTAATCGTAAATCTGTAGTTTTTGCATCAACATCCTGGTACCTCGGTCAATCAATTTTTCGTTTGTCAATTGCATATTGACCATTTTATTGTCCTCCACACGACCCAACTGAATCATAACGGTAGTGGAAATCATATTGAGTACCAGTTTCTGTGCCGTTCCGCTTTTCATTCGTGTACTTCCCGTGACAAACTCTGGACCGACCACTACTTCAATAGGATATTCAGCTACTTCAGCCAAAGGCGTATCGGGATTGCAAGTAATGCAGCCAGTCAGTATATTGTTTTCGCGGCATTTGCGCAAAGCTTCAATAACGTAAGGAGTTGTACCGCTAGCAGCCAAACCGACCACACAGTCCTGTTCGTTGATATTGCATTCCTGTAAATCTTTCCAACCTTGCTCGCGATCGTCTTCCGCATTTTCCAC
>JAATFC010000346.1 GCA_015655435.1 Chitinophagales bacterium
AGCGGTACCGACAGCAAGTCCTATCTGACAAAATCGGTGGATCCAAGTGCTGTATTGCCCGTCCACTATAGCAAAGAACTTAGTGGCATTTTTGAAGGAAACAATACGACCAGCCTTACTTGGACAACCGCACAGGAGATCAACAACAGGGAATTTGTGGTCTACAGATCCACGGATGCAAGAAACTGGGAATCCATAGGCGTTGTTAAAAGCTATTTCGTGGATGGGAACAGTAGTCTAGGACATACTTACAGCCATAGTGATCCTGCCACACCGTTGGGTACAGTTTACTACTTTATCAGTCAAATAGATCTTGACGGAAAGTCTTCACCAAGTAGAGTGATATCCATCATAAACAACGGCGGAACAAACAAGGAAATAAAACTTTATCCCAATCCGGCAGCTTCTATTGTCAGTTTAACTAATGTTCCGGTAGGTGCGCAGCTTAGAATAATCGGAATGGATGGAAAGGTTTATCAATCACTTATCATTTCCAACACGCCACAAAACGTGAATGTTTCCAATCTGGCATCAGGCGTATATTTTGCACAGATCGTAAAAGATAATAAGGTTACAGGTACAGTGAAGTTTATAAAGAAATAGGTGTTTCATTAAATTTTAGATAGATAGATAAAACGGCTCCTGTTTCTACAGGGGCCAAATTTATTTAGGTTAAAATGATATTCGTTCTCAAAGCAGGTGCATTAACATTGCCTGTATGGAATACGACTATTGCTATTGCGAAGGATATGAATTGATAAGTATTGACGAAATTTTATCACAACTCTTAACTATATCAAGACTATCTTGCACTAGAAGTTATACTTCTAGAAAAGAAAGAAAAGCTATTTGTTTGCATACTATATTTGAACAAATATGAAAAAAGTTTTAGTTACATTAACGCTCGTGTTTTGTTCTTTTTGCGCTTTTAGCCAGGTCAATTACAATCAGGCAATCGGGGTTCGCTTAATAGGCGGGACAACCATTTCCTACAAAAATCATTTCAGTGGCGAGAACAATATGGAATTGCAAGTTGCTTTTTGGAAAAACGGAACGCGTGTAGCTGGGCTATATGAATTTAACTATCCAATCTCTGGTTTGAATGGTTTGAATTTCATCCTCGGGCCAGGCATACATTTCGGACGATGGAACAACAAATACAAAGAGGGCAAAAATATCAGGTCCGGTTCTGAATTTGGCATTGACGGCATTATCGGGCTGGATTACGGCTTTTCCAAAATTCCCATCAATATAAGTGTCGACTGGCAACCTTCCCTGATATTGGCGGGAGGTTCGGACTTTACACCCAATCTTGGCGGTATCGGACTACGATATACATTTTGAAAAAATCCTATTTATTTCATTTTACCTAAAAAAATCATCTGTCTACATGGTTCTTTTTTGGTTAAGTATAAATTAGTTATACATTTATCGGGTTTTAAAACTTTTATATCGATTCTTTAAACCTTATTCGGCAGAAACAATCCATATTTGATACTCATAAATCTCTTATTAAATGAAAATGAAAAAATGCGCCATCACGTTCCTGCTCTCCATGGGAATATTTCATGCTGCATACAGCCAGGACTCAACTGAAGAACAATCGTCGTCACTCAACCCTAGATTTGGCATAAAAGGCAGCTTTATCAGTGCCTACAATACGGCAAGCTTTTACGGTTCGTCCAATGCTACGATGAGCAATAAGGCGGGATGGGGTGTCGGTGCTTTTTTGGACATTCCTTTTTCCAAACAATGGGGCGCACAACTCGGATTGAATTACGCACAATTGGGAACAAAGTTGACTGGTTTTTACCTAAGTCAAAATTTTTCCGCGTCACAAAATATTAAATACAACTATTTCACTATTCCTATATTGGCAAAATATACCATTGGAACAAGCGGATTGTCCATATTGGCGGGACCTCAAATCGGTTTCTTATTGTCTGCCAAAAGAAACGATGGCACAAACAGTACCTCAGTTAAATCCAGTTTGAAATCCAATGACTTTGCCGGTGTTGCCGGTTTGGAATACAAACTTCCATTACATGATTTTTCACACGAACTTAGAATTGGGGCAAGCTATCAAGCGGGCTTGAGTAATGTCATCAAGGATATCTCGACTAATAGCAACAACAAGATGTACAACAACGCTATTAACGCTTATGTAGCGTTCGCGTTTTAGAACAAGTAAACTCGTTAAAATAGAAACAGACCTCAATATGATTGAGGTCTGTTTCTATTTTATATTGGATGTAATATTTGTTTTGCCTTTAAATTTTAGGCATTCTGAGGTTCGGTTTTTCGAGCAAGCTTGCTGTGTTTTCTTCCATAACCGAAATACACAACCAGTCCTACAATCAACAATGCAATAAATATCTTCCAATTGGAAGCACCCAATTCCGTCATCAAGTAAAGATTGACCAATATACCGACACCCGGCAACTGCGAAAATTTTTTCATAAAAGAAAGATTCGCCAATGCCAGACAACCAATCCAAAAGTAAATAGTCAGTGCTTTGTGTTCAAATATCTGTTCAGCAGACAACGATTTCCATTCTTGGAACGTGTCTTTTCCATAAATATTCAACAAGACTACCGCCGCTATCAATCCTAAGCCCACCAGGTATTTTCCATTAATGTAGGGAACTTTGAATTTGGATTGTTTGGACAAACCTGTGTGGTCCAAATACAGAACACCGCCACAAACCAATATAAACGCAAAAAAAGTACCCACGCTCGTCAAGTCCACGAAGAAGTCCATCCTAAAAAAGAATGCGGGAACGGCGACGACAATACCTGCAACAATCGTCGCAAAAGTCGGTGTATTGTATTTCGGACTGATGTGCGAAAATCTTTTCCATAAAAGACCATCCCGACTCATCGTCATCCAGATACGCGGTTGACCAATCTGAAACACCAACAATGCACTCGTAATGGCTATAACCGAGCTAACGGAAATAACTCCCGCCATAAAATTCAAACCATTTTGGGAAAATACAAATGCCAGAGGGTCACTTACATTCAGCTCTTTATAGTTAACCATTCCGGTCAATACCAATGTGATGCACACGTACAAAACAGTACATATCAGCAAACAGTAAATCATGGCTTTGGGTAAGTCGCGTTGAGGGTTTTTGCATTCCTCCGCTGTCGTAGAGATAGAATCAAATCCGATAAAAGCAAAAAACACGGCAGCTACACCGCTCAATATACCCTTCATCCCGTTGGGTGCGAAAGGCGTCCAATTTTCCGGTTTTACATAGAATGCTCCGCCAATAATGACAAAAGCAATGACTGCCAATTTGAGTAACACCATGATATTGCTGGCAATTCGCGATTCCTTTATCCCAATATAGCAAAGCCATGTCACCAATACCGTAATTAGTCCCGCAGGCAAATTGAAAATGATAGCCAAACTACCAAGACGAGGAGCGGTCTGGAATGCTTCTGCAGCTATTTTATCCGCTTGGGAAATATGCGCTGCGTGTTCACTTATTTTTACAAATGCTTCATGTGCCGTACTGTAATCTATCGCCAGCCATCTGGGAAAATGTACGCCAAAGCCTTCTAGCATACTGACAAAATACTGTGACCAGGAAATAGCAACGACCATATTGGACACTGCATATTCCAATATCAAAGCCCAACCGATGACCCAGGCGGCAATCTCACCAAATGCTACATACGCATAGGTATATGCACTTCCCGAAACAGGTACGGTACTTGCAAACTGTGCATAAGACAATGCGGTAAATACACAGGCTATTGCTGTTGCTATGAAGAGTAAAGAAACGGCTGGTCCACCGTTGTAGCTTGCCAGACCAATCGTGCTGAAAATACCTGCCCCGACTATCGCAGCAATACCCAATGAAATAAGGTCTCTTACTCCCAATACCTTTTTCAAACCACCATCACCCAATTGTTCAGAATCCGAAAGAATCTGAGTCAGCGTCTTTTTTCTAAATAAGGAATTAGCCATTTGTCATATTAAAATAGTTACATACATTTTCTTATGAACATTGGGGAAACGAAAGCCTATGCTTAATCTCCCACTTATACATCCCGGCTCAACAACTGAAAAGTCAAGTCACGTAATGGTTCTTTCCTTCCATTAGTCACCACAATCTCATCCAACGCATGTAACGCCTTGTCGTTATAATGCTTTTTCAGGTCGAGAGCCCAGTCCTTTACACCCACTTGTTCAAATATGTCCAATACACGCTGCACTTTATCGTCCCCATTTGTTTGTAGTAACATTTCCAGTTCTTGCTTTTGCGTTGGATTAGCATTTTCCAAAGCATACAACATCAGGAATGTTTTCTTGTTACGTAGGATGTCGCCGCCAACTACTTTTCCAAATTTATCTGGATTTCCATAAGCGTCCAGGTAGTCATCCTGTACCTGAAAACCAATGCCAAGGTTTTTTCCAAATTCGTATATTTTTTCACAACTGGTATTGGATGCCCCACCCAGAAATGCACCCATCGACAAGCTAGCCGCCAGCAATACCGAAGTCTTAAGCGTAATCATTTCTATATATTCGGAGAGCTTGACATCCGCTCGCTTTTCAAAATCCATGTCGTATTGCTGTCCCTCGCATACTTCCGTAGCCGTTTTGTTGAACAATGTCAGCGTCTGGTGCAGTAGTGACGTATCTATTTTATTGAGATAAGTATATGCAATAATCAACATCACGTCTCCACTCAACACGGCCGTCTCTTCGCCATATTTTTTATGAACCGTCACTTTGCCTCGGCGTAGGTCACTTTTGTCCATGATATCGTCATGTATCAAAGTAAAGTTGTGAAACAGTTCTATCGCCATCGCCACATTCCATACGTCAGGATGCAGATTACCAAAAAGTTCGTTTCCCATCAAGCAGCAAACGGGACGGATGCGCTTGCCTCCAATACCCAAAAAATATTCGCAGGGATCATAGAGAGCCGCGGGTGTTGCAGGAAATTTCTGTGTTTGAAAAAAATCGGAAAACTGTGCTAACAAGTCATTAAACGAATGCATAAATCTCTCTTTAAATCCTCTTCTAGTGCAATTACAATTTTAAAGGCGTGAAGTTAACGCTTAGAATGCGAATATGGCGAATATTCACCCAAAACAGCGGTGAAACTTTTTTGCATAAAAATGGCTGGTCGTAAAACCAGCCAAACAAAAAACAAAAAATATGTTTGAATAAATCCAGGAATACTAGCCTAAATATGCTTTTAAAGCACTGCTATAACGCGCTTTTTGCAGACGTTTGATAGCTCTTTCTTTTATTTGGCGTATGCGCTCCTTGGTAAGGTCGTACTTCTGACCTATCTGTTCGATTGTAATCCCGTTTTCCCCATCCAGACCGAAATAAGCGTTAACGATTTCCGCTTCTCTTGGGCTGAGAGATTTCAATACTCGGCGTATTTCTTCTCTCAAAGAGTCCTTCATCACGTCCTCGTCCGTGTCGTCGCTACCTTCCAACAAGTCGCCCATGGCTACATCTTCCGCTTCGTGTACAGGTGCATCCAGAGAAGTGTGACGGGTATTACTTTGGAAAATGTTGTTGATTT
Source organism: Chitinophagales bacterium (assembly GCA_015655435.1). Taxonomy (GTDB): domain Bacteria; phylum Bacteroidota; class Bacteroidia; order Chitinophagales; family Chitinophagaceae; genus Rhizosphaericola. The sequence goes on from JAATFC010000346.1 coordinate 5,558, forward strand.
CAGTCTCACTCATTTCCAAGAGGCTCGCAAGCTCTTCCGTACTCGGTTCTCTTTCATGTTCCTGTTCAAAAGCCATGTAGGCCTTATTGGCCTTGTTGTAAGTGCCTATCTTATTCTGAGGTAGGCGAACAAGACGTCCCTGCTCTGCCAAAGCCTGCAAAATAGACTGGCGAATCCACCAAACAGCATAAGAGATGAATTTAAAACCTTTGGTTTCGTCAAAACGTTGAGCCGCTTTGATTAAACCCAGGTTACCCTCATTGATCAGGTCACTTAGAGAAAGTCCCTGGTGCTGATACTGTTTAGCTACGGATACGACAAAACGTAGATTGGCCTGTACGAGTTTGTCCAGAGCTCTCTGGTCATCCATCTTGATACGCTGGGCGAGAGTTGTCTCCTCCTCTGGCGTAATCATCGGGATTTTAGAAATCTCTTGCAGATACTTCTCGACGGCCTGTGAATCACGGTTTGTGATCTGGGTGGCAATTTTAAGCTGCCTCATATATTAATCCTAAATTTTAATATTAAATCCTGCCATTTTTTCTAAGAAAAACTTTCCTCTCTCCTTTCTTACTACATGCTCAACCGAAAAAATCTAGGCATAGCAATCTATTAAACGAAATAAAAACCGAATTGTTTCTTTAATAAAGCTAAATATTTACCTATTTTCCTAAAATATATAAAGCAGCGTGCAAAGTTACGTAATAAATCAATCTATTTGACGTCAATAATAATAATCAACAATAATTTAAATTTTCAACCTCAAAAACTTTTTTACGTCGGGACAAGCGTTACCAAAAAATTAGCTGCCAAAACTTTGAGCTTTAGCCTATATATTTGCAGGACAGGGATATATTGCTAACCGATAAGGGTTAACCTATGTCCCATCACTTCAAATTAGTTTAAACCATTTTTAGAATGTTACCTAAAATAAATCCTACTACAACTCAAGCATGGTTTCTCTTACGCAAACATTTCGAGGATGAGATGAACCGTGTCAAAGTGAGGGACATGTTTACTCAGGATCAGGATCGTTTTAGCAAGTTTTCCCTTCGATTGGACGACATCCTTTTCGACTTTTCGAAGAACATCTTCAACCAAAAGACGCTGCACCTCTTGTTGCAGTTGGCGGAAGATTGCAACCTCAAGGACGCAATCGAAGCGATGTTCAGCGGAGAAAAAATAAACGAAACAGAAGACCGTTCCGTGTTGCATGTCGCACTTAGAAATTTTTCGGGGGAACCAATATACAGCGATGGCAAAGACGTCATGCCCGATGTACAACGTGTACAAAAACAGATGAAAGACTTCTGTGAGAAAGTACATTCCGGACAATGGAAAGGCTACTCAGGGAAAAAAATCAAATACATCGTCAATATAGGAATCGGAGGAAGCGACCTTGGTCCAGTAATGGTCACAGAAGCGTTGAAGCCATATTGGACGCACGGAATCCATCCTTATTTTGTCAGCAACGTGGACGGAACGCATATTGCGGAAACGTTGAAACTTGTCAATCCGGAAGAAACACTATTCTTGATTGCATCTAAAACGTTCACAACACAAGAGACCATGACCAACGCCCACACGGCAAGGGAATGGTTTTTGAAAACTGCCAAAGACGAGAAACATATTGCAAAACACTTCGCCGCTCTTAGCACCAACGAAAAAGAGGTAACTAAATTTGGTATCGACGTTGCCAATATGTTTGAGTTCTGGGATTGGGTCGGTGGACGTTATTCACTTTGGAGCGCGATTGGCTTGTCCATTGCATTAACGATTGGCTATGACCGATTCGAAGAATTGCTTCGCGGAGCATACAAAGTAGACGAGTATTTCAAGAAAACTCCTTTTGACAAAAACATTCCCGTCATTATGGGATTGATTGGCATCTGGTACACCAATTTCTTCAAAGCTCAAACGGAAGTCATTCTTCCTTACGACCAATATATGCACCGTTTTCCTGCTTATTTCCAACAAGGAAATATGGAAAGCAACGGTAAGCACGTTGACCGTAAAGGTGGTGACGTTTCCTACAGCACAGGCCCTGTTATCTGGGGCGAACCTGGAACAAATGGTCAGCACGCTTTTTACCAGTTGATTCATCAGGGAACGGAAATAATTCCAGCCGACTTTATTGCTCCGGCAGTCAGCCATAATCCTATTGGAGACCACCAGGAAAAATTGTTGAGCAACTTCTTTGCACAAACAGAAGCGTTGATGAACGGCAAAACAGAAGCTATCGTCAAAGAAGAATTGCGCGAACAAGGCAAATCGGAAGAAGAAATCAAGAAAATAGCGCCGTTCAAAGTATTTGAGGGCAACAAACCAACCAACTCTTTCTTGTTGAAAGAAATTACTCCGGAGAGTTTGGGTTCGTTGATTGCATTGTACGAACATAAAATTTTCACTCAAGGCATTATCTGGAACATCTTCAGTTTTGACCAATGGGGCGTGGAATTAGGAAAACAATTGGCTGGAAAAATTCTTCCCGAACTGGAAAACGATGCTGAAATCACTTCACACGATTCTTCCACCAACGGACTTATCAACGAATACAAAAAGCTACGTAAAGGATAAGATTTCCTTATATCGTTTTATGATAAAAGGTGTCCAATATTGGACGCCTTTTATTTTGTTGCATGTTTTTTGATTGAGTATTGTAAGCTTTATATTGAATAACCAAAGCATTTTTAATCGTTCGTTCCATAATAAACGAACATTGAAAATCATTTGCAAAAATAATTTCAATTGTTCATCCCAAAGATGGCAGCCCAATACACACGCATGAACAGGCAGATAAAATATCTATTCTTTACTTTTTTATTCATCAACTGTATTCCGAAAGCAAAAGGACAATCTTTTCTTGAGAAATCGGAAATAGGTTTATCCGCAGGAGGTATGAAATATATCGGAGGAGAAACCTGCTCCTAGCACACAATTTAGTGAGGTATTCTTGGAAAATATATGCTATCTAATCAATTATCCATATGCGCCCAACTGCTACTGCTTGGAGGAAGATTAGGATCCGACCCAACAGTGATATATAACGTGCCACCTCCTAACATCAAGCCATTTAGATTAGCTATATTTCATGCCTGAATATGATATCATAGATATTAATACCGGCAATAATAAATGTACTCCATACGTTTTTATGGGCGTGGGATATTTCCACTACAATACGACCTATCATTTGTTTGATTTAATGACTGGAATTACTGCCAAATTTATTAATAACCCGTTGTGTATTTAATTAAATCATCACGAATTAGGTCCAAACAGTGATGCGAACTTTATATTAGAAAAGTCGTCTCTCGAAGGGAAGGACGACTTTCAGTCGTAAAAATAACCTATGTATTTTAAATCCATAGTATTTTACTTATACTGGTAGGAGAACAAATCCTTGTTTATTACATCAAAGCCAAACGTTCTGTTATTTGGATTGTAGAATCGGTCATTGTTTTGCTCGTATTACTTTATCTAGCCATATACGGATTATCAATAGGATAATAATAATGCTCTATTGTCTCTATTGTATTGATTACATACCAATTAATTAGTAATTCAACTACCCCTCAATGAGTCGGCGTTATTGCTACCAATAAAGACCTTAAAAACTGCAATGAATTACAACACATTTCCTTTTTGAGCAAGCCAATAGAAAAGACTATTTCTGACTAAAACAGCATGACTTTTTATATTGTCGTTCCAATAGATTTCTGCAGCATAACTACTATAAATAGAATTGTTAAGTTGATAGTTTGACTTAAATGCAGCAAGATTACTAGATGAATAAACGCTAGACGAGCCATTATAAACAATCGCTTGAGTAATATTGCCTGCGATGTTAACTGTGGAGTCAGCTAATGCTAATGCCTTATCCCATAATTCGGATGTACTATAATCTGATATATTCTGAACGTTTACAGCATATATCGAGCTATTTGATTGGTAAATGACTAATGCATAATATCTGTCACCTAGTTCCTGATCCTGTACATATACGATTAGCTGTTCATTACCATTTACGATTAAGGCTGTATCTTTGTATTTTACATCAAGATCGCTTTTTATACTAGTATATGATTGACCTACATACGCAGAAAAAGAAGCTAAATTCAAACCTGGCATATAGATTTTGTTAGTATTGTCTGTGGTCGATGCAGTCCCAGAATTATTGTAGCTGTCATTTTGCTTCATGCAACTTGCCAATACTAATATAGCAAACACTAACAATAAGAGTAGTTTCCGTTTCATTCAAATAGAGGTTTTAAATTATTATGCTATGAAAATAGGACATAAAACAAAACATTAATCAATGTTAACAGTCTGTTTAACTTTAGGCACCCATTAAATATTCCGAGCAGTCATGTTTTTAGAAAATATTTGTTTTCTATTTTGCTGGCACGTTCAAAGTTTATTATTCTAAACCAAATATAACTATGAAAAACTTCCTCTTATTATTGCTGCTGTCGCTAAATATGAACGTATTTGCTCAAAACCAAGGATTGGAAAAACAAGTCAGTAAACTTTTTCTTGAGCAAAAAAGCAAATCTTTTTCAGACATTGACGCTCAGTTTTTCTCGCCCGAACTGAATTCCATTTTTAAAGCAGTTAAGGAAAAAGTACAACACTCAGCTGATTCTATTGCCAAAAGTGACAGCCAGACAGACAAGCCCAATATTATCGAAGGCAATATATTTTCTAATATCTATGAAGGAGCGAGCTCCTATAAAATAACCAAAATCAAAAAACAATCTACTTCGCTATACCATGTTTTATTGGACATGTACGTATCTGAAATCCCAAAAAGTTCAGCAGACGACAAGGTTATCTGGATATTTAAAAATGTAGACGGCAAATGGAAATTGGACGATATCTCCTATGGTTCAAATCTTACAAAAGATTCAAAACCCAAACCGCTCAATCTAAAGGAAACGCTTAATACTTTCTTGCGAGAATAATTGGATTTAAAAATTGTGAATGGTTTTATAGAAAATAACGGCAATTTTAAACCTTATACGAGTTGGACGGAATTATATAAATTATGAGAGATATTGACCTAGGTATATTATGTCAAAAATATTTGTCGTTCTTCTTACTTGTAGCACTCTGTTTTGGGATGGGTTGGACATCTCTGAATGATTTACACAGCCTTTTAACAAATAAAGAATACATTTCGTCTGACAAATTAGCCTTAATAGATACCTTATACATGCGTGGGCATCCTTGGGAGGTTGGAAAACGCAGAAATAATTTGAACTTTCACTCGCAAGACAATTATTATTTTGGTATTGATAACTCGTTAATAAAAAAAGTCAGTTACAATATTTAATTGATTCTGCATTAACGGATTCGACTAAAGTAATCGTTTATTCAGATAGTATAACTTATAAGAAGATAAAAGCCGATAAAAAAATCACAATACCCGTTTATCAGATGAAATGCCGTGATAAAGAGTGGTTAGATATTAAAGCTGCAAATAAATCTCACAAAGAACAAGAATACATTAATGTACTATTGGGGCTTATCCATTTCCCTGCTTTCGTTTTTGAAGGTGTAAAATACCTTATTCAGCACAAATAAGTGTCAGTTGCTATTGGTTTTGCCATCGGCAATACTATGAATGGTTTTGCCGTATCTAGAATTATAGGATTTTGATACAATATAGCATACCTTACACCAAATCTTAATTATGTCTAAAGATAAAAATGCGCAAAAGACCGCAAAAAAAGTTCCCGAGAAAAATCTGATGGAGAAAAGAGCTGCCAAAAAAGCCAAGAAGGCCAGCAAGAAATTCGGGGAATAAAAAAGCTTTCTGTTGTACAACCGTTGCGGCAGAACTATCAATAAGAACACTATTGAATCCGGACGAAAATCCAGGTCTCTTTTATTATGTTGCTGCTATCCTAAAACAAAAGCGTCCAATATAATTGGACGCTTATCGAGGTACCAAGCAGATTCGAACTGCTGTACGAGCTTTTGCAGAGCTCTGCCTAACCGCTCGGCCATGGTACCATGTTACTGAGAGGGCTGCAAATATAACGGTTTCAGCGAGATTACAAAATTATTAAGGTGTTTTTTTGTCAATTTTAAATACGATTTTTGCCAAAAATAATTGTAGCCATGAGCAGCCGTATAGCCGAAAGTGAATTGATAATCAACGATAGAGGAGCCATTTACCATTTGGATATTCGTCCGGAAGAATTAGCGGATACCATCATCACCGTCGGAGATCCAGGACGTGTAGCGTTGATCAGCCAGCACTTTGATTCTATCGAATTTAAGAACGAGCATCGGGAGTTTGTTTCCCATACGGGTTATATTGGCACAAAACGTATTACCGTGCTTTCCTCCGGCATAGGACCCGACAATATCGATATCGTCATGAACGAGCTGGATGCTTTGGCCAATATAGATTTTGAAACACGCGAAATCAAACCACAGTTAAAATCTTTGCACATTGTACGTATTGGAACGAGTGGCTCATTGCAGGCAGATATTCCGGTGGACAGTTTTGTAGCGGGTACGCACGGTTTGGGATTGGACAACGTAATGAGTTTTTATCGCCATGAAAGCAACGAACATGAAAACGAACTGCTCAATGCCTTCATGTCACACACGAGCCTTGACAACCATCTCTCACCCTATATCAGCATGGCGGGTTCCTCTCTTTTGAAAAATTTCGTAGATGGTTACCATCAAGGCATTACGGTAACTTGTCCGGGATTTTTTGGGCCGCAGGGACGTGTTTTGCGTTTGGGATTGACTTATCCTTCTTTGGTTGACCAACTGACGACTTTCAGCTACGGACCTTATCGCATTTCCAATTTCGAGATGGAAACCAGCGCCATTTATGGTCTGGGTAAATTATTGGGACACCAGTGCTTAAGCGTAAATGCTATTATTGCCAACCGTATTTCCAAGACATTTACCAAAAATGCAGCACAGACGATGGACAGGCTTATCACCAAGTCATTGGAGATATTGAGCCAAATCTAAAGGTTGTATATTTGCACCGCAATTGTAGAAAAATTATTTTACTAAAACCAAAAGTAAGAAGATAGGAGAAGTTTGCATGAACGTAGCATTTTACAAATTTCAAGGAACGGGCAACGACTTCGTGATGATCGACAATAGACCGCTAACCGTTGAATTAACACCTGAAAACATCCGCTTTTTAACCGATAGAAAATTTGGCATCGGAGCGGACGGCGTTATATTGTTGACCAACAAAGAAGGATTTGATTTTGAAATGACTTATTTCAATCCTGATGGCAGCAAGACTTTTTGTGGCAATGGAGGACGTTGTGCCGTGATGTTTGCATCCACTATTGGCATTAAAAAAGACAAATACTTTTTTACAGCAGCGGATGGTAGCCATGAAGCAAACATAACAGACGAGGACTGGGTCAACCTTAAGATGAAGGACGTAAACGGCATGAAAAAAATGTACGACGATTGGCTCATCAATACTGGCGTACCTCATTATGTAAAATTTGTAGAAAACGTCAAAGACGTTGATGTCGAAGGAAAAGGTAAAAAAATAAGATACAGCCCCGAATTCATAACGGAAGGAGTTAACGTAAACTTCGTACAGAAACTCGACGATTCCGAAATATTTGTCAGAACTTACGAGCGCGGAGTAGAAGGCGAGACTTTGAGTTGCGGCACTGGCGTAACGGCGGCGGCACTTGCGGCGGCACACAACGACAGGGGATTTAACCGAGTGGACGTGGAAACACTGGGCGGTAATCTTGCTGTGGAATATGACAGGATAGACGACGACGTGTTAAACAATATATGGCTCTGCGGACCGGCAACAAATGTTTTTCATGGCGTTGTAACACTGCCTGAAGAAGCGGATTCTTCAACTATATGATTCAATACTTTTTCAACAAAGAAGGTCAAACCTTAGAAATATCCAAACCGCAAAACGGAGCTTGGATTAATTTAGTTCCACCGTTTAAGGACGAGGAATTTGTGGAGCTTTCCGACGAACTGGATATCCCTATTGAGTTTCTGCGCGATTCGCTGGATATTGATGAGCGCCCTCGTTACGAAAAAGAAGACAATACCCGTTTTATAGTACTCAAAACGCCAACGGAAAACAATTCTTTCAACGAAAGCGATGCTTTTTATATTACGATTCCAATCTGTATCATACTGACGCATAACCAGATTGTGACGGTCAATTCGTTTGACAATGCCGCAATCAAAAAATTTCTGAATTCTTTTCAGAACAGGCATCCGGACAAACGGAGTATGATGGTCTTGAAAATCGTTGAAAAGATCATCCAGAACTTCATGGAATACCTGAAGGAAATCAACCTGAAAACCAACCAATACGAACAGCAATTGTACGACAGTTACAAAAATGAACAACTGCTGAACCTGATGCGTATCCAAAAAAGTCTCGTGTATTTCATCACGTCTTTGCGTACCAACGAAATGATGCTGATGAAACTTTCCCGAACAAATTTTCTGGGATTGACGGATGACGAAAAAGACTATCTGGAAGACTTGCTTGTGGACTTGAGTCAGGCATTGGAAATGGCCAATATATACTCCAACAACTTGACATCTACGATGGACGCTTTTGCCAGCATCATCAACAACACTATGAATACTGTGATGAAACGATTGACGTCCATTACTTTGATTATTTCGATTCCGTCTTTGGTCGCTGGTATTTATGGTATGAACGTCGACATTCCTTATCAACATTCAGGACATGCATTCTACATTCCGGTTATTATTTCCTTGATATTTTCTATAGTTTTAAGTTGGTATTTTTTCAAGAGAAAATGGTTTTAACTAGACTATATGATTGATAAGTTGACAGTTCGCGTTTATGGTTTTCTAGTTGACAAAGAAAAAGGACTATTGGTCAGTGACGAATTTATCAAAGGGAAATACTATACAAAATTACCCGGTGGCGGACTGGAATTAGGTGAAGGAACAATGGATTGTTTGCAAAGAGAATTTTTGGAAGAAACGGGTGTTGAAGTTACTATTGGTGAGCATATCTACACGACGGATTATTTCCAACCTTCTGCATTTAAAGACAACCAACAATTCATGGGAATCTATTATTTTGTTCATGCAGAGGATTTATCCCAATTCAAAATACATACAAAAACGTTTGATTTTACATCCGAACAAATACAAAATCCGGAAGGCGAAGCTGAATCTTTACGTTGGGTTGCTTACAATCAAATGTCAACCGATTTATTCCAATTGCCAACAGATAAAATAGCGATGAAAATCGTATTGAAAAAATTAGGATTGTATATCTAGTTCCTTAATGATATTAGTACAAAACGCAAAACGGTACAGAAATTTTTGTACCGTTTTTCGCTTGAATAAATCAATAACCAACAACTAGAAATCGTAGATTTTTTCTGTCTTGTTCCAACCGGAAATCGAAACTGCTATATTGGCATGTCCGGTCGGGTAGTCAATATGAATAGCCTGTTTACTGTCAGGCAAAACGCTAACATAGTTGTCACTATAAAAAGTCGGCAATACCCTCTCTCCTGTTTTTTTGTCAATAATGGAAATCCTATTGAAAAATGCTATTGGAGCATCTGACGGATTGAAAATTTCCACATCCACGCTGCCATCCTTTATTTTATTGACTTTCACGTTCATTTTCGAAGCAGGCATTTTATTCAAACCTGAATATTTTCCTTCTTTGTTCGACAGCCAATATATGTTTTCGTCCAATAGTTGTTTGTGTTCATCTAATAGTTGTACAACTATAAATCCTCCGTCTTCCGCAACCAATCCTTCAATATAGTTTTTAATGGAAAAAATCTTTTTGATATTCTGCGGTATCAAATCGTTGAAAACCCTTGTCAATACAGAATCCTTTCCTTGCATGTTATAGTATTTGACAACTAATACAATATTGCTTTTATGTTCGTGGGAATTATTGGCAATATAAATACTGCTATCGCCAAAACTATACATACCATGCAGAACAGCACCACCTTTACTCAAACCGTATAAACAAGCGTTTGGGTCGAGATAATAATCATACATCTGCCCACGAAGAGCCGTCCAAGGATTTTGCGTTTTCCAAATCATAATGCCAGTGTACCAATCCCATTGATGCCCGACAAAACCTTCAATCAATGTTCTATATTGGTCATAGTTGACTAATTGTGCTTTATTTGCAAAATCTTCTAAATCTTTCGCTTTACCATAAGCATCGATACTATTACCATAACCAATATACTTATGATAAGTCCAGACAGAATCCTGCACAGCTTCCACACCCGGAGTTTCGATGGGAATCACTTGATTTTCTTTAGGTAAAAATCTTTTCAGGGACGTCAAGTCCCCTACCCCAACCGAACCGATTTCGGAATTGAAAGGCCAAGTCCTATAGTTCCAGAAATAAGGTAAAGTCTGGATGCCGTAAGGTCCGTCACCATTTCCACCAATGGAATTGTAAGACATACTATCCGAATTGGAATAGTCAATAAACCATCGTGTATTGTCCAACAATGGCAGCAACGAATCTTTCAGCGCATGATGGATGTCGGACACCAAAGTAATCTCGTTGCCACCACACCATATCGCCAATGACGGATAATTTCGAATCATGCGAATCATGTCCGCCGCCGATTCTATAAACAGATTGTGGTCGTCCGGATACTGGCGACGTGTCCATTGGTCGTCCAATTTTTTCGGGTCAATCCAACGTCCGTTACAATCACCAGAACCCCAAAAGTCCTGCATAACGAGCAATCCGTACTTGTCGCAAGCCTCGTAAAACTCAGGTCTTTCCGTCAACGCACCGCCCCAAACACGAATCAGATTAAGGTTCATATCCCGATGAAAACGAACTTCCGCATTATATCTGTCTTTACTAAAACGAAGCATCTGGTCTGAAATAATCCAGTTCGCACCTCTGATAAATACACGCTGTCCATTTACAGTAACCTCCATGCTTCTAGTATGATTGTTCCAATGATTGTCCACTTGTCGAATTCCCGTTTCAATAGCCTCCAAACCATTGATATCATTGTTTTTTTGCTCCACAAAACCAATATAA
>JAATFC010000277.1 GCA_015655435.1 Chitinophagales bacterium
CAAACAACTTTCGTAGTTGGAAAAATAGTAAATGACCAATGGCAAACCTCGCATGTATTCTATCCCGGGCAATATAGCGAAGACGCCAACGGAGTAGCTACGTTGGAATGGGGCGAAGAACAACATGGTGTGGGCGAGCCGGGAACACTTGAAGGTATAATACCTGTATGGGGCAACGGAAGAAATGCCGTGAATGACTTTCAAAACGGACATTGGGGCTGGGGCTTGTTCCATTCTGCGATGGCGATTTCTGATGTGTTTTTGGTGAAGTCTATTTTTACGGGAATTGCGAAGTTGGGCGTGGAAACGGTGGTAGATGCAAGTGTTGAAGTAACTACTGAAACAGGAGCACATTTATCAAAAAACGGAGTGAATTTAGGAAAACAACTGGCAAGTGAAGAACAAATGTCTCAAATTGGAAATGAAATATTTAATGGACAACAATTATCTCCTAAAACCACAAACTGGTTATCTAATGAATATGGAGGCAATCCACTAGACTGGTCAAAGATGGGCAGCAGTTCATATAGGTCGGTAGATGGCATTCGATTTGAAACACATTGGTATGAAAATGTAATAACAGGTGCTAGAGCAGAATATAAAACAAAATTTATGTATGTACCATAAGTGCACAATATGAAAGTAAAATTAATAAAAACAAAGATTGAGAGATTTGATAAAAGAATTGCTAATGCAGATATACGGGATTCAATAGAAATAGGGGCTGTATATTGGGTTTATGGAATTAGCATTACTGAGTTAGCAACTTATATATTTATATATTGGGATGATAGACATCTTCGACAAGTTCCTTTAGAATTATTCGAAATTGTGGACGATAAAATTCCACCCACTTGGCATATAAGGCAAAGGGCAAATTCTACAATCGATCTTTTTCCCATCGAATTCCATGATGAGTATTTTTTAGAAAATTTCGCCGAATGGGAAAAAAAGGAAAGAAGACAATTTGAAGAAATACGAAAATTGATTGAGATATGATATAGTATTTTCTATCGGTTGGTGTCCTCACCGACCGAAAATAAAGTTCTTTGAAAAGCATCCGACTGGCTGTACCGCGGCTATACGGGACATGAGATGTTGCCGCAGTTTGCGTTGATAAACATGAACGGGCGTATGTACGATCCTGTGATTGGTAAGATGCTGGCGCCGGACTATAATATACCCAACCCATACAGCGCAGTTGGGGACAATAGGTACGACTATGCATTTAATAACCCGCTGCTCTATACCGATCCTACGGGAGAAGAGTTTGCAAATTGGGGTGATTTTAATGAAGCATTACAAAAGTTATGGGATACCGATAACGGAGGCTATGCAACGGGTGCCGATGATGTGCATGGTTTTACAAGCCAAGGCGGTATGGGCGGAACATTTGATGCAGGCGCGGATTATCTCGGTTCAAATAATTTGTGGGGCACCAATGGTTTTGCCAATTCTTTTGGAGATGCGCAAAACGCCTACTATGCAAACGGCGGTACAGACCAAAATGTAAGGTACCTCTTGCAAACAACTTTTGTGGTAGGAAAAATAGCGAACGACCAATGGCAGACTTCGCAGTACAATGGCAAAGACCTAATCTTTTATCCCGGACAATATACAGTTGATAAGAATGGAAACGCTGTACTTCAGTGGGAAGAAGAATCGAAGGGTATTAATTGGCATGGTGTCGCAGGTGCAAGTTTAGGAATAGTAGGCGGTGCTGCTGAATGGGTAGCAGGGGGCGTTAGTGAGTGGCTCTCTGGAGGAGCAGCAACGCCATTAACAATACCACTATTTACAGATGGCGGTGTTAGAATAGGAGCAAATGCTACTCGACTTTTTGGCTATTTTACAGGTCATGATGAAATGGCGGAAGCCATGCCTACAAGTATAGGCGCAACAGTTGGTAAAGGTATTGATATGGCTTCTGGGAAGTCTTTCTATGAATATGGTGTAGGTCAAGCTATAGGAGGAAGCACTAATGATTTGGCATCATTTATAATTACTGGAGGGTCTGGTCAGCCCTTAGCTGATTTTATGGAAAATCAGACAATAACAAACGGATTTTTTTATGGAACCGCAGCCCCTGGTTATATTTTAGGTCAATACGATAATTTTGCACCATTAAAACATTAATTTATGTATACAGTGAATAACGACGGGATAAACAGAAATAATTACGTAAGGAATAATGTGCTCCAAATATTTTTTATCTCTTTTCCTTTATTAGGCTTTTTTTATTTTGGAATGTATTTGTACAACAAAGATAGTAAGAACGGTACAGTTTTCTTTTTTGCGGTAATTCTACCGTTTATAATTATGTTATTAATACTTTTTCTTTATTCAACATTGCGTTTAATGAAAAGATGGAATAAGACAGTCA
>JAATFC010000163.1 GCA_015655435.1 Chitinophagales bacterium
GGATGCGCTTTTTTCAAATCGTCCAATATCAATTGTTCCCAGTAGGATTCTTTTTTGCTGTATAGTTCTCTCCTACTCTTTCGAATATCTTTATCTGAAAATGGCAAATAGTAACTGATAACTTTATAATCGTTCATTTGAGCAACGCTTTGTTGCTGGTTATAAACATACCCAAGTCCATTCGAACCGTAAATAACATTGTCCCAAGCCAATGGAAACTCCTCTCCATTCAAATCCAATGTCAATGTGATTGCCGCTACAATCCACGGCGCATAAGCAAATGCCTTCGCCGATCGTTTTCTTTCCGGGAAAATATATTGATTGACAAATTGAGGTGTCGCCATTATCACTTTTTCGGCTACGATAGTTTTGCTTTGGTTGGTTATTGCATCATAGACTAAAAGTTTTACTTGTTGGTCGTGTGTTGTGGCTACATCAAAAACCAGGCAATTTTGTTGCGTTTTATCTTTTGAGAATTTTGCCAAAAGCTGCGCTAAATGTGCGTTTCCTTCCGGCCAAGTCAAAACATTATTTTTGTATTGCTGTCCATAATCCTGTTTCCTTGCGGCAAAATAATGAATACCAGCCCACGCGGAAACTGTATCAATCCCAATACCGTAATCGTCACGACAACTATAGTCCACGTACCACAACAGTTCTGAAGATTTAAAATCGTTAGCCAACAACCACTCGCTCATTGTTTGTTGATCCAGCGCCAATACTTCCGGCGTATTGGACGCTTTGCTTATGGGCAGATTGAACCAAAACCTTCCATCAGAATCTTTCATTTCCCTGAAATGCTTCATCATCTTAAAGAACCTTTCGAAGTCTTTGGATGTTGGTGTTCCTATATTGGATTTAGGAACCAAGTCTTCCTGCCAAGAGCCTTTGTAAAACAATCTTTCCTGTGGAGGAAAAGACAATTGAAATTCGTCAAACTGTGGCATCCCATCTTTGTAACCAACTATAATTTTTTCTTCTTCCAAAAAACGAATCAACTCATCATCATCCCTATTAGGCAATGGAAGATAGTGTGCGCCTCTAGGATATTTGGAATATCGGTTTTCTCCGTTGGAAGAGTTGCCTCCTACATGGTCGTCTAATTCCAATAAAAGAAAATCATCAATGCCTTTTTGCCGTAATGCCCTCGCAGCGGACAGCCCAGAAATTCCACCTCCGACTATGACAATTTTTACTTTTTCTTCCTTTGTCGGTACGGGAAAATCTTTGCTCCAAAGCCGATGTCCGATACTATATTTTGTGCCTGTAAGTTTTAATACTATTTTGCTTATAGTAGTTTTGCACGCATGTACAATAGGTAAAAACACAAGTGCGCCAATCGTTTTCTGTAAAAAAGTTCTACGATTACCCATGCCTATTGTATTTTTCCCCATTCCTCATCAAAATATTTTACCAAGGACTGATTGTCCAATCTATTGACGTCGATCTTGTCCATTGATACCAACATATCTTTTGAAAAAACATTGAGTTTGGAATAATCGTATGTGTAAAAATGCAAGTCCTCTGCTTTTCTATTGACCGCATTCCAATTGATATTTGGACTATTGCTCGCAATAGAAAATCCCCATTCACCAAACGATGGAACGTAGACATGGTAAGCATCTACGTTTTTGAATACAACCTGCATGGTTTTGTTGACACACCAAAAAGATTTAGGAGCAAAATAGGGCGACGTAGTCTGTACCGTCACCACCGTTTCCGGAAGCAGTACCTTCTGAAGTGTTTCATAAAAACTCAAGGAGAATAATTTACCCAAACTGAAATTAGCCGGGTCGGGAAAATCAATAATTACGACATCATATTTTTTCTGCTGGCTTCTCAGCCACAGAAAAGCATCTTGATTGACGATGGTTAGTTTAGGATTATGCAAAGAACCTTTGTTCAATTGCGTCATCACGGTATTTTCCTTGAATAGTTTGGTCATGGCTGCATCAAGGTCTACAAGCGTTACATGTTTTACATCGGGGTATTTCAATATTTCCCTTGTTGCTAATCCATCGCCACCGCCCAATACTAAAACCTCGTCAACTGATTTGGCAATCGACATGGCAGGATGCACCAATGCTTCATGATACCGGTATTCGTCTTTGGAACTGAACTGTAAGTTGTTATTGAGATATAGTCTGTACTCCGATTTGTTATGTGTCAATACGATTCGCTGGTAAAAAGTAGAATGTGCATAGACAATATCTTCGCCATATAATTTGCCTTCGGAGAGTCGCAACAACCTATTTGCAAACAAAAACGTTACGAGCAATACTATAAAAACAAGAACGCCTCTACTAAACAATAACCATGGTTTTTTAAAATCCGTTTTTAGTTTGTAAATAATAACCAAACCAATAATGGTATTAATCATTCCAAAAAACAAGGAAGTGCGCATGAGCCCTAGGTGTGGAACCAATACCAACGGAAATAAAATAGACGCAAGTAAAGACCCAATATAGTCAAACGTGAAAACGTTGGAAACTAAATCCTTGAACTGAAATTTTTCCTTCAGAAGGTTCATCAATAACGGAATCTCCAAACCCACCAATATGCCCGTCAACGTTACGAACAGATAAAGAATCCCCTGAAAAAAGGAAGCATATTCTAACAGTAAAAACAAAGCGGTCGAACTCATACCGCCTATCAATCCAATCAATAGTTCCACTTCCACAAAAGTCCTAAGGCTATATCTAGTCAGAAACTTGGAAAAATAAGAGCCTATCCCCATCGAGAACAGATACGTCCCAATAATAAAAGAAAACTGCTTGACCGAATCTCCCAACAAATAACTTGCAAGCGCGCCCGCTACCAACTCATAGACAAGTCCACAAGTGGAAATAATAAACACCGAAAATATCAACAGATGCTCTTTGCCGAACTTAGCCATGTATCGCTGCGCTTATAATCACTGATATTCCCAATATGAGCGACGCGACGACAATAGCCAATGCTGTGTTTTTGTTTTCTGAAATTTCACGCCAAGTCTTTTCGGGCGTAAGTTTTTCTATGACAAGGTATCCCAAAAGCATTATTGCTAATCCCAATACTGCAAATACGACAGTGTTGACAATCATGTGTATCATGTATATTCTTTTTTTATTTATGATAATAAAATCCGTGGCTCGTACGCGAACCCGTTGTTTTCGAAGACTCCACGCTTGTACAGTTGCATAGTTGTCCGCCCCAGAACAATGTCCAGACAAAAACCAGCACGGCACATAAAGCCACAACCAACGCAAATTTGTTTTTAAATATAAATGTCTTTACCATTGTTGCATTTAATAATTGTATTCTGCCCTTCGCTGTTCAAAATAACGATTGAATCCATAAACAATCAACAATATGACCAGCATTCCTATCACGACAAAATTCAGGTTCCAAATAGTTGGTTTTTTCCAAAAAACCTTGGCATCAATATAAGAATTGGATACACTATTGACACCGGAAATAAGCGTACCGGCTTGGCTGGAAATAATGCTATCGGTATTCGTTATTGGAACAGAAGCATCTCGCGATATGATAAACTCAAGATGATACCGCCCCGGTAAGACACCACACACAGATGCCGTCTGGTCACGTTTTCCTTCGTTCCAATATTCTCCACCTTCATAACCGGAATAATATTCTATGTCTTTGGAAAAATATTTTTTCTCACTAGTCAGTTCATTGACTAACGCAATGTCACAGCTTGCCCAATTGTTGTCAACCGGACTGTAAAAATTAAAATCCAACGTTCCCGTCCGCCCTTCCAGATTGAAAGAAGGTGAAGAGAAGTTTTCCCCCTTGACAAATTCCAATTTCGCGGCAAATACCTGCCTATAACTTAAATCTTTGTAATAGTACAAGAAATTCAATGTAAAAAGCAATAATGCCGTCGTTAGGAAAACGTACGCCATCTGTTTTATATTGATAGCAAATGGCTGCACAATTCCGACTCCGGTAGGCGTTCGCAGGATTGCGTCGGGAAACCATTTCTTGACCTGCCTCCTGTCCACATGCTTTCCAAAATAATATATCTGGACATCTTTCTGATTGGGTATATTTCTGTAAAGTTCCGTAGAATACAGATAAGGAGGTTCTGCCATTTCTACTACAAGCCCCGCCTCCAATGGATTGAAATCAAAAAAGCCTTGAACGCTTATAGGATAGAAATTATAGGAAGTAATCCTGTCAGATTTTGCCTCAATATCCATAATGCCGTTCGTTGCCTTCAATACTGCATCATAGGTTTCCATTTCTTCCAAAATCACCCAATGACCGTTGCTTTCTGAAAGATAGCGGTAATCGTCTTGAGGACTTTTCAATATGTATTCCCGCCACTTGTAGCCCTCGTCCTGTTTTTTCTCAATCACTCCAATAACAAAATAAACGACTCCTTCAATTTCGCATCTGTTGCCAACGAACAATCCTCGTCTTGCATTTTTACCCGAATTTTTATATCGTAGCCGTTCATATTGAGCCGCTACACTCTTTTCAAGATTAGGATTGACTGTAAGGCTACCACAATGAATACACGCATAGACTTTCCAGTTGATAGCGAGGTCAATATCAATCTGCTTCTTACAGTTAATACAGGTACAGTTCATTTGCTACCGGAATATATTGTGTTCTGTAATAATTTTTCCCTCGAAATAAGCAATGTAATCCATGCTGACATTTTGCACTTTGGATTCATTGTTGCAGCTATAATTACATAAGTAAACGTCCAATGTAAGGCTGTTTATTTCAGGCCAGGTATGAACACAGATATGGGATTCTTTCAGACATATTGCTACTGTAAAACCACCTGTTTCAAATAAATGGGAAGACAATCCGACCTTTTCCATCTCATATTGGTAAATCAATTTGTCGGAAAAATTTATGAATCCAGTTAGATCGGTCAGTAATGTTTGGTTGAAGGTTTCCAGTGTCAACAGCTTATGTAATCCGAAGCCTTTATCATGTTCCATAGAGGCTAAAGATAGGAAAATTTGGATTTCTGCTCAATCCGGTGCTTTACTTTTTGAAGTTGGGCTTTTTTTTCTAAGAAATGGTCTTCGTTTTCTATTTAAACCATACTTTTTACCAACATTTATATATACCAATATATTCTAATGTAGCATTTCTCCTTAAAGATTTTTATAAGAAAACTGCTTTACAAAAATCTGTTATCTTCGTGGCATGCAAAATCCAAATCTTACAGAAGAAAGAGATAGCATGCTTTCATATGAAGCCTTTAAAAATTCTGTACTTAACGATTATAGAATTGCTGTTGAAAGTAGAGAAGCTAGCCTATTGGGTCGTCGGGAAGTATTGACTGGAAAAGCCAAATTTGGAATTTTTGGGGACGGAAAGGAAGTGGCACAGGTAGCACTTGCCCGTTTTTTCCAAAAAGGAGATTTTCGTTCCGGCTACTACCGCGACCAGACCTGGATGTTCGCCCTGGGCATCATTACCATTGAACAATTTTTTTCTCAATTATATGCCGATACCGACCCGAACAACGAGCCGATGAGTAGCGGTCGCAACATGGTTGCTCACCATACAACTCCGTTTGTAGACAAAGAGGGCAATTGGTTGCCATTGGTTGACAGATACAACACAGCTTCAGACACAGCACCCACTGCGGGTCAGATGCCACGTGCATTGGGACTGGCCTATGCATCCAAACTATTCCGCAACGTACCCGAACTGCAAACCGAACAGTTTGCCAAACTTTCGCACCACGGCAACGAAATCTGTTTTTGTTCCATTGGAGATGCGGCAACTTCCGAAGGGCACTTTTGGGAGATTGTCAACGCTGCGGGAGTCAATCAGGTTCCGTTGGCGATTTTCGTTTGGGATGATGGTTATGGCATTTCCGTTCCAAAATCCAAACAAACCGTCAAAAGCTCCATCTCCGAAGCATTGAAAGGTATGCAACAAGCGGACGGCAGCAACGGGCTGGACATATACCAACTGAAAGGTTGGGACTACGCAGGCATGTGTGAGATATTGGAACCTGCGCTCAGAAAAGTTAGGGAAAAGCAAGTTCCGGCGATTTTTCACGTACAGGAACTCACACAACCTCAAGGGCACAGCACATCCGGTAGCCACGAACGTTACAAGTCCAGCGAAAGACTGCAATGGGAACGAGAATGGGATGCTTTGAAAAAAATGAAAGACTGGATTGAGGTTAATGGCATTGCATCATCTGAGGAACTGGAAGACATTCGGACAAGTGCGCGCAGCATGGTCAGGGAATGCCGCAACAATGCTTTGGAAAAATACACTAAACCGTTGGAAGCGGACAGAGACCGTATGGTAGAAGTCCTTTCTCTTGCTGGTAATCTTTCAGCTCCGGCAGTCCAGAAAATCAAGGAACTGAAAAACAACAAAGAACCGCTCAAAAGGGACATTTTGCATACTGCGGCATTTGTATTGGAAGAAATAGACACAAAAGTGGAAGCAGCCCAACAAATCAGCAATCTTTCCAAAGAATTCAAGAAAAAATACAACGACCAATACGACACAAACATGATGGACGAAGGTCCAAAAAGTGCATTGAAAGTAACC
>JAATFC010000013.1 GCA_015655435.1 Chitinophagales bacterium
AAAGAAATATAGTATTGCCAACAAGCAAAACACTACGGACACAAAAGAGTATAAACCTAACTGGTTACTGGAATATTATATCTCTTCCGGAGGACTATCCTGTTTAAAAACGAGTGCGCATGATAAAGGCTTTGTCTGGTCCCGGCAATTGGCAAACGACATAGTCCATAATAGTCCAGATACTTTTGGCGACGATATTCTTAGGAAATGGGGCAATTGCTTGTTCTGGAACAATTATTTTCAGATTAATTTTACGGAATCAAGTTACAGGGATGGCGCTTATAGCTGCCAAAACATATACCGCATAGGAAGCACGATCCATGATTCCTTTGAGGAGCTGCAACAGCAAATAAAAAAATGGCAACCAGTTCTGTTAACGATAACAGACCTTCCCTTATTTCTTTCTTCTAAGGCAGGTTATGGAGAATCGGATATATTGGCCGGCCTTGCTCGATTGCGCACCTTAGCCCTGAAAACCAATACAACCATACTGGGTATATGCCCTAATCATAAGACTCCCTTATTGAGTATGGCAGTCTCCTGTTGTGAGAGCCTGAGCGATACGGTTTTGTCTTTGGACGTCCTGTCGGATTCCGGTTATTTGTACAAACAGTCCCTTTTAAAAATGCCTCCTTTTGGCTATAATCCGATTCCGACCTACCTCTATTATTCGGAGGCTTCGCTGGAATTTGAAAGTTTAGGTATTTATCATCGGCTTCCAAGCGGATATACCGGAACATATGGCATGGGGACCATAACTGAACGTAAAGCAATAGCCAAAGAGTTACGGGAAAACGGAGTAGACATTTTCCAAATAGCTCATTTGTTTGGTGTTCACGAGTCCACTATTTACAAATGGACAGCTGAAAATATCAAAGCAGAAAACAGCTTTCCATTTTCAGAAGGAACCGGGAAAAACGTACGGTATTTTAAGGGCAAAGTCATTTTTGACGGCAAGTTCCATTAGCATATCAAACTTAATCCAACACGCCAATCCTCATAATTCAATCCTCTTTCCTCACTCTTCAATTATTATACAGCTATGCAAAACGAAAGATTCAACTTCAATTCAGCAAAACAACAAATAGATATAGTAGATTATTTAAATTCCTTAGGTTATCAACCTACCAAACAAAATGGTAGCGAATATTGGTATTTATCGCCCTTGCATGAAGAACATACAGCCTCATTTAAAATAGATCGGGACAAACAAATATGGTTTGATCATGGCAATGGACAAGGCGGTGATCTGATTGATTTTATCAAAGTATTTCATCATTGTGATTTCAAAGAAGCCCTCGTAACGCTAAAAGAATATCTGAATATTCAAGAACCAAAAATAATGGCAACTCAACCTCAAAACAGTCTTAGAAAAGATGACATTGATAAAGATTCAGACAACAATAAACACATCCAAATCATTGCTGAACGACCTATCCAGAAGCTTTATCTGAAACAATATATTCAAAGTAGAGGCATCTCTTTTTCACTTGCCGAACGCTATTTAAAAGAAGTGGATTATAGTTTATATGGCAAGACATACAGCGCTTTGGGATTCCCAAATGATGTCCGCGGTTACGAACTGCGCAATAAATATTTCAAAGGAAGTTCCATGCCGAAGGCACCTACTATTATCCTGTTAAACGGAGAACAAAAGCCCATCCCTGAACAAAAACTGGCGGTCTTTGAAGGCTTTTTCAGTATGCTGTCCTTTCTGGAATTACTTGAAAAAGGAAAACTTTTTGCTGAAAAGCCGGACAACATCCTGGTCTTAAACTCCCTTTCTTTTTTGAACAAGTCAAAGGATTTAATCACCGCATACGAACATACAGATCTCTATTTAGATGGGGATGCCGCAGGTAAAAAAGCCACAGAACAGACGATCCCTTGGAGTGAAAACATCATCGACCGGAGCTATCTCTATGAAGGATTTAAAGACCTGAATGCCTATCTGTGTCAACAGAAATTACAACAGAAAGAGTCATTTGAACCGGTTAAAACACAGGGTCTGCGACATTGATTTATTCTTTTCAACAGCCAATATATTCATTCGAAATTATAGTGTTGTAAAAGATTTTTCAATCCCTTTTAAAGGGTTAATTCATCAGCCCATTTTTCATTGGAAAGTAGCCGTATCGGAAGCTTTGTATATCCGGGTGGATATAGCAAGTTGTTCAATTGTTTCACAATTGGACTTGCAAAGACTTTGTCCATTGGAGCAAAGGCATTAAAAAAGACTTCGGAACTCGTCTTTTTTCTTTAGAGACCTTATTTCATTAATTGAATTATAAATGTTTTTATATGGAATTATCCCACAGTAAAAATAGAAACCAATGGCTTCATGTTCGCTTAACTACACCGGAAATGAATCAAGTTAGAAATGCCCTTGCATCCAGTAC
>JAATFC010000156.1 GCA_015655435.1 Chitinophagales bacterium
CACTATTGGATTATTGAGTTGCAATTGAATCAGACCAATGATACCATAGTTGACAATTGCCAAAAATTCCGAAGGAATATCGTCCTGCACCATTTGCTGTTTTGCATCTTGCAATGTGCGGATTCTCTGTACTTTTATGAACAGTTGGTCGACTACCGATATCGTACGCAGCACACGCCACGAAGTTCCATAATCTTTTGTTTTCTTAATAAAAATATCTTTGCATGCCTTGACGGCCTCATCATATTGTTCCGAAGTGCTCATTTTGGATAATTGTTGGAGTTCCAAAAATAAAAAATCATGTTTACATTGAACTGTAAAGGACGGCTTTTATCTTTAGAAATACCCATTGTCATGGGAATCATCAATACGACACCGGATTCTTTTTTCACGGGAAACCGAAAGACGGAAGTCAACGCCGCCATCGACATGGCGGGAAATATGCTGGAAAACGGTGCTGATATCATTGATATTGGTGGGCAAAGCACGCATCCGTCCAGCACGTTGCTTTCCGCCGATGAAGAGATAGAAAGAGTTTTGCCTGTATTGGAAAATCTGATAAAAACATTTCCCGACATTCTCATTTCCATTGATACTTTTTATGCGAAAGTCGCAACCGAAACAGTTAATGCAGGAGCTTCCATTATCAATGACATTTCGGGAGGAACACTCGATGCAGCAATGATTCCAACAGTCGGCGCACTGGGTAACGTTCCTTATGTGTGTATGCATATGCGTGGTACACCCCAGACCATGAAAACGCTTACCCAATATGAAAATGTCACACGCGAAGTATTGGATTTTTTCATTCAGAAAATAGAGGAATACCGATTGGCTGGCATCAAAGACGTGGTTGTCGACCCTGGTTTTGGTTTCGCAAAAAACCTGGAACAGAATTACGAACTGATGCGCCACTTGACGGATTTTCGGATATTGGACAGACCTATATTGGTGGGCATTTCCCGAAAAGGGATGATATACCATCCACTTGGTGTTACCGGAGAAGATGCATTGAACGGAACCTCAGTCGTTAATACGATTGCACTCTTGAACGGCGCAAATATTTTGCGTGTACATGACGTGAAAGAAGCAAGCGAGGCGGTGAGGTTAGTGAATACGTATTTGAGAAAATAAATAACCTCGGTAGCTTTGCTCTGAGGTATTAATCTAAATTTTTTTTACAAAACAAGTAAAGATTTTTAGAAATAGAACCTTTAGATGTTAAAAGTATATATCATATTTAGTCGTGGGATTAATGCAGAAACTACCATTCGTTACAAAATTGCCTGAGTGCTTTTGGTTGTCAAAAAAATTAATAGTTCGACCAGACTGAGTCCCATCGACAGAAACATTAATAGTTCCAAACGTAAGATCTACACCGCCCAGCAACAATTTTTGCCCGTTCTTACTAGGTTGTACCAACTCGTTTAAAACAAGGGTATCATTTCTTGTTATTTTAATATTTAAATCTTGTCCTGACAAGTTCACGATACTCACGCCGTTCTTCTTAGGTGTTTCGAAGCCTACAATGCTCTTATCAAGTTGCTGAGTGTTGGCTAATGATACGAATCCTAAACTAGCAATGAGCAGGAAAATTATTTTTCTCATAGTATTGAATATTTAGGTTATAGGAACCAACGTCTGTTAAAGTTATAAAATCAAATACAGAAAAACAAATCTGATTTAATATTGTCCAAGCTATAACGAAATCTTGCTTTATAGGTATTTAGAACATATTTTTCACTCGTATCAACGTCAATTCTTCTTACCATGGATTTCAGTATCCAGAGATTATTATGCAGGCTAAATCAGATTCCTAGAATCAGCACAACAACTTAAAACAGTTTGGAATAATCTGAACATTAAGCTCCGCCATTGTGTCCGTTGGCTCTCCGTCAATATGCAATGGTGCTCGCTTCAGGTTTTTGATGGATATGGATGGTGTCTGGAAATAGAGAATGTTTTTTTGCGACATGTCTTCCACAAGCTGTTGGAGTTTGTTGTTGCCACGGATTTGTTTCAATACGGCAAAAGGCAAACTAGCTTTGTTCATTTTTTGGACAATGACAATATCCAATAGACCGTCATTCAACTGCGCCTGTGGTGCAATCGTAAAGTTGTTTCCAAACTGGTTACTATTGGCAATACTGATGAAAAAAGCATCCGTAAAAAACGAAAAGCCGTCAACGTTGACTTCAAACTGGTAAGGTTGTGCCTTGAAAAACTCGACTATGCTTTGTTGCGTGTAAGTCATCAATCCTCGGCGTTCCTTGTGGGCGAACTCATGTGCGACTTTTGCATCCAAACCCAACCCACTCAACATGCAGGCAAATCGGTCATTGACCATAAAAGCGTCCACGTCCATCGTATGACGACTGTTGACAATCTGTTCGAGTGCTTTTTCGGGTTTGGAAGATATACCCGCTGTATTGGCGAGTCCGTTGCCACTTCCAAAAGGAATGATTCCAAAACGAGCTTTTACGTCTTTGTATAGTGCGCCAACAACTTGGTTGACAGTCCCGTCGCCACCGATAATAACGATGTCCGTCACGCTGTCTGAGTCCACTTTGTCTATAAGAAAATCATAGTTGCCAACCGCATTGGTTTCCACAAACTCATAAGGAATATTGCGTTCCTTGTTGACTTTATGGATGCTTTCGACAATCGCATCTTTTTCCTTCTTGTTCGTTCCCGATATAGGATTGACCAAATATATAAATCTACGCTGTTCCGATTTTATGGGTATACTCGTTCTTTTTATCTCAGGGGAAATACTTAATTCTTCCATACTTTTAATTTCAATCGCCAATCTAAACTGGTAATGCATCCATCCGACATTCTCCCACTCGGCAAACCTCTACAAAAAGATTGATTCTCAGATGCAAATGTAAGATTTCAAAACGGACTTGTGCTTTTTGCAAAATCCTCTAATTGTAAAACATTCCTATCTTTTTCATAAGAACTCGTTAAATAATTCTAATTTAGCTGTCGTATTAAGGACTTCATTATGCCGGAAATCAATAACCGTTTCCTCTCTCTCGACGTTTTCAGAGGTTTAATCATCTGTTTTATCATTATTGTCAACATGCCCGGCAATCCCGAAACGACGGTTCCCGCGCTCACGTTTGCCCGTTGGAACGGGTTTACGCCTGCGGACATCATCTATCCGGCGTTTCTTTTTTGTATGGGTATTGGTATGTTTTTCTCCTTTCAGAAATGGCATTCCGAAAAATCCAAGGGCAAAATTTATTTCCTGATTTTCAGACGTGGCATTTTGTTATTCCTAATCGGAATACTGCTGAACTGGTTTCCTTTCGTACAGACCAATATGGATACGGGAAAATGGGAAGCTATTCCTTTCTCACAGGTACGGATATGGGGCGTTTTGCAACGCTTTGGACTATGCTATCTTCTGGTAGGATTGATGGTACAGACTTTTAAACTAAGAGCGACATTGGCAATTACGCTCGTTTTTCTGGTTTTGTATTGGCCTGTTTTGTACTATGGAGGCGATGCTCCACATCCTTATTCCATCCGTCAAAACCTTGTACTCAAACTTGATAGTTGGATGATTGGAACGGATCACCTCGACCAAAATCCGCTTGTCCCTTTTGAAGAGTTTGGATTCTTGAGTACACTACCAGCTTTGTCCAATATAGTTGCAGGCTACTTAACGGCTCGTTTTATCATGCGTAGCAAAATCACTTATGAAACGCTGACACACCTGCTCTTGACGGGATTTTTGCTGATGGTTTTGTCCTATATATGGAACAACGTATTTCCCATCAACAGGAAAATATGGACGAGCAGTTTTACCGTTATGTCTATTGGGCTTTCGCTCAATATATTGGCATTCATCATTTTTGCCGTGGACAAAATGAAATACCTAAAAGAGGCTAACTTCTTTCGCGTTTTCGGACGTAATCCGCTTGTGGCTTTTGTATTGTCCATGACGATGACTGTACCGCTACAATTGGTTGAGGTGCAGCCCGGACTTTCGATAACGGATTGGTTGTATATCAACGTTTTCAGCTACACATCTGCTTATATTGGCTCGTTCTTACAGGCATTTTTCTTTATGCTGATTATTTGGGGGCTTTGCTATCTCATGGACAAAAAAGGAGAATATATTTCGCTATAAATGTTTGAATATTTTTTTCTAAAAAAAGACTAAAAAAACAAAACCACGTAGTAATATCTACGTGGGTTTGTTTTTTTAGGTAAAATTCCAATACTTACTAGTTTACGCCAATAGCTTTTCAATCGCTTTGTGTGCATCCTCAAAATGAAAACCCGCCAATACTTTGTACATCGACGTCTCTATCTGGTCGTTGCAGAGATTTCCAATACTGCCCTCGTGCGTATGGTGTACGTCTTTGGATGAATGGTTAAACGAATCGGCTTCGATATCTCGTCCTACTTGCTTGTAGGCATCCCGGAAAGGCAAACCTTGCAATACCAGTTTGTTCACTTCTTCTACGCTGAATAGGTATTTGTATTTTTCATCTTCCAATATTCCCTTTCGTATTTCCATGTTGTTGAGCATCAGCTCGGTCATATCCATACAAGAACGAATCATGGACAAAGCCGGAAACAGATGTTCTTTCAACAATTGCAAATCTCGGTTGTATCCCAATGGAAGATTGGTCGTCATCATCATAATCTCGTTGGGCAAGGATTTGATGCGGTTGCATTGCGCACGAACGAGCTCAAAAACGTCCGGATTTTTTTTGTGCGGCATGATACTGCTCCCAGTAGTGAGTTCCGCCGGAAAATGGATAAAATCATAGTTCTGATTGCAGAACATACAGCAATCCATTGCAAACCGCGCCAACGTATCTGCTACATTAGCCAAAGCCATCGCTGTTATACGCTCAGCCTTTCCTCTTCCCATCTGCGCATAGACAACGTTATAGTTCAAATCCGAAAACCCCAATAGCTCTGTCGTCAACGTCCGATTGATGGGAAAACTAGAGCCATAACCGGCAGCAGAACCGAGTGGGTTTTTGTTGACGATATTATAAGCAGCTTTTAGCTGAATTGTGTCATCTACCAAACTTTCGGCATAAGCACCCAACCACAAACCAAAAGACGACGGCATCGCAATCTGCAAATGCGTGTAACCCGGCATCAATACTTCTTTCCACTCGTTGCTCTTCTCAATAAACAGTTTGAACAAAGTCAGAACGGACTGTACGGTTTTTTCTATTTCGCTACGCAAATACAGTTTGATATCCACTAAAACCTGGTCGTTTCGACTGCGAGCCGAATGGATTTTCTTTCCCGTGTCTCCCAGTTTTTGCGTCAGTAGAAATTCTATTTGGGAATGGACATCTTCCACGTCATCAGCAATAGTAAATGTGCCATTTTGCGTCAATGGATAGATTCTCTTCAGCTCAGCCAATAACTCATCACGTTCTTGCTCGGTCAATAGACCAATAGATGCAAGCATCGTGGCGTGTGCCATATTGCCTAATACGTCAAACGGAGCCAACAATAAGTCAAACTCACGGTCACGCCCAACGGTAAAAGTTTCCACGTCTTTCAGCGAGTCGGTATCTTTTTGCCAAAGTTTCATCTTGTTCCTTTTGTAGATTTTGTTTGCAAAGAAACTGAAAATTTTAACTATCCATCGAGGAAAAACAATTGCTCACCTCTATTAAAAAATTTAATTTTATGCAACAAGTCGGACTTGTTGAGATAAATAGCAGCTTCCGTTAATCGGTCTCCGGCATTATAGTAAAGGTTATGCCCTTTTAAGCGTTAAAGAGGAAGCTGGCGACATACCCGAAAAAGGGGTGATGCAAAACCAACTTTCTTAACCTTAAAATGGAACAATCATGAACCGAAAATGTATCATTGTCATGGGAGTCTCTTCCAGCGGCAAATCCACTATTGGTGCTGCTTTGGCCGAAAGACTTAGCTTCGTATTTGTAGACGGCGACAATCTACAACCCAAATCCAACATCGAAAAAATTACCCAAAAAATCCCATTGACGGACGAAGACCGCGCACTGTGGCTCTCTAAAATATGTACAACCGTTATGGAGCAAAACAACAAAGGGGAAGACTGTGTAGTTGCATGCGGCGCCATCAAGAAAAAATACCGCAGCATATTGAGAGGCTGCATTCCTCATGCCAGGTTCGTATATCTGCAAGCGAGCCTAGACGCGCTTATCAAACGAAACGATGCTCGAGCAAAGCACCATATGTTACCTCAACTCATCCAAAACCAATTAACAGCATTGGAAGAACCGGACAATGAGGAAAAAGACATATTAACCGTCCCAATCAACGAGAATGTCGATGTAACTGTAGAGAAAATACTTTCTCAATTGAAACATGCTGTTTGATTTCAGTTTTTATATGCACAGGCCTTTGAGAATATGCAATTGTTGCACCTATAATTATTCACTCATTAGAATTTATATTGGCTACAGTGCCCCACATTTGGCAGTCATTACCTTAATAGAAGGAACTTTATAAGTTATTCCCTTATTTCCAGTACCTTTGCCGCCCTAAAAGTTCTTTTATACATGATAAGCAGAAGAAGTGTACGTATTAAGGTAATGCAGGTACTTTATTCCGTCGAGACTATTAATGATGCGTCAGACAAAAAAAGCCCTGCCAAATCTTTGGATCGGTTACTGGACAATACGAAGGAGTTGATGACTTATTTGTTGTATTTCCTGACGGAAGTAGGGCGTTATGCAGAGGTAGATGCGGCGTACCGTGCTTCCAAAAACCTGTTGTCATCCGAAGACCTGAACGTCAATATCAAATTGGCGGGCAATGATATTGTATGGAAGATATTGGAAAACACTTCTTTCCAGTCTGCAATCGAAAAATTCAAGCCTGCACTAAACGAAGAAGGTCGAGAGCTTATCAAAAAAACTTACCAAAAACTGGTAGCCACTCCGGAATACCAAACTTATATTGGCGAGGACGGCCGCATCAAGAAAAACGAAATCTCCATATTGGAATTCATATTTTCCGATCTGATGTTTACGGACGAGGATTTTTTGCAGTTCATTGACGAAAATTTCTCTTCCTTTAGGGACGATGCCGAAATGCTCAACAAATTAATCACCAGTGTTTTGCACAAGCCTCAAAGCCTAAATCTTTCTGAGGCGTTGACCAAAGAAACGCAGGAATACGGCGACACGCTCCTAAAAACCGTATTGGACAAAAAAGAATATCTGTCGGAAACCATCAAGCCAAAATTGCGCAACTGGGACGCGGAACGTATTGCCCATGTAGACATGGTACTTCTGGAAATGGGCGTTGCCGAACTTTTGTATTTCGAAACCATCCCGCCAAAAGTGACGATAAACGAGTATATTGACATCGCTAAGGAATACAGTACGGAACAAAGTGGGCACTTTGTCAACGGAATTTTGGACGGAATCCGTAAAGATTTGGAATCTTCCAATAAATTGCACAAAATTGAGTTCAGAAAATAACATTTCATCAATCAATATTTCATCCAAAATGCGAATCAAATATCTTTTTACAGGCTTCATTCTTTGTGCGGTAATAGTTTTCGCAAGCTGCAAAGGCAATTCTTCCCAGAATAAAAACCAGCAGGATCCAGCGTTTATATTGAAAGATACGGCAGCATTTACCCAAGTGCAGTTTGTTGATTCCATGGAAAATTTTGGAACCGTCAAAAAAGGA
>JAATFC010000246.1 GCA_015655435.1 Chitinophagales bacterium
AATATGATTTTTCTAATCACAGATTATTGTATTTATAAGCGTTTGCGGGATCAAGATTTGAAAGTAGGTCTTTTGCAGAAGACTTGATTTCCGGCATCGCATTATTGAATGCTCCTGCCAGTTCCGAATAACGTTGCTGCATAAACATCTGTACAAACATCGTATTGGGATTCTGCTGGTTCATCTGCTGCAAGGTCAATAATGCCTGATAAAGATTGCTCTGTGCATCCGCAGGAGTATCATACATCTGGTCTAGCCCCTTGCGAAAATAATTGTACAAAAAAGTAGGAATGATATTGTAACGTGGATTATTGACATTTTCCGCAATCCAATATCGGTTCCTCAGACTACTAAAAGACTGCCAACCCACGATGTCATTGGACTGTGGAGCAGCCACAACTATGTTTTGTGCTTTTTTGAAATATGGACTTCCTCCGTTCACGGAAAAAGAAGCATAATGGTAGCCCAATATCATGTCCAGATAAAAAGCCACAATAGCTGTCAAGTTGGAAACTAAAGGATCGGCACCGCTAACGCGATTTTCGTTGAAATCCATGTTTTGCCCTGGCAAATATTTGAATACTACATCGTTGTCCTGATAGTTAATCAACTGCGTCAGATAACTAGAATTATAAACTGGTCGCGCAGCCTGAATCGTCAATATCGCTTTACAATATCCTTGGTCATCAGCAGAAGTTATATTTAGCAAAAAAGTGCACTGTATGCGTTCTTGTTGCGAAAATTTGTCAGAAGTCCATGCACGGTTATTAATCAAATTGGTCAGTTGCGTCTGTAAGTTCGTAAAATTGGATTTGGCAACGGTATTGTTTACCTGTTGGGACAGAACCGTAACTTTAGCCTGAAACTCTTGTGCAACGGACGTTTCGGCACACAGAATCGTACACACTAATGCAACTATAAAAATCCAATATGACTGAAGTTTTTTTATCATGCCAAATTTTTAATTTTTAAAATCGTCCAATAGACAATTAAAATAAAAACGACTCCTTATTTTTCAATCTTCGCTATTTCTTCCACTATGAAATCTGCGATATCTTTTTTGCTCAATACAGGTGTTGCAATTGTTTCACCATTTGCAAACAACACAGTGACCTTATTAGTATCTTTGCCAAAGCCTGCGTCCTTGTCCTGCATTGAGTTCAGCACCATAATATCCGCATTTTTCTTATGCAGTTTTTTCGTTGCATTTTCCAGTTCATTGTTGGTTTCCAAGGCAAATCCGACAACAACCTGACTATTGCTTTTCTTATTTCCCAACGAAGCCAATATGTCTTTTGTTTCTTCCAGATGCAAGTCCAATCCCTGCCGGTCTGGTTGTTTTTTTATTTTTATATTGGACTGTTCGGGACTATAATAATCGGCAACTGCTGCACACAAAACAGCGATATCCGTTTGCGGAAAATATTGATGAGCCGCATCGTACATTTCACCTGCAGACACAACGTCAATCCGAATAATTCCTTTGTATTTCGTACTTATCTGAACCGGTCCAGTAATTAACACCACTTCCGCGCCTTGCATATAAAAAGCCTCCGCCAAAGCAAAACCCATCTTACCGGAAGAATGATTGCCAATGAAACGAACGGGGTCAATGTTTTCGTAGGTTGGTCCGGCTGTCACCAATACTTTTTTTCCGGCAAAGGAATTGCCTCGGAAAAAAACTTCCATTTCAGTCAATAGTTCTTCCGGTTCCATCATGCGTCCCGGGCCGAATAGACCACTCGCCAATTCACCCTCTTCCACGTCCAATACACGGTTGCCGTACGATTCTAGTTTGGCAATATTGGATTTTGTTGTGGCATGTTTCCACATATCTTCGTCCATCGCCGGAGCTATCCACACAGGGCAAGTCGCGGAAAGATAAACCGCCAACAACAGATTGTCACACTGACCATTTGCCATTTTGGCTATCGTGTTGCAACTTGCAGGCGCGACCAATATCAAGTCGGCCCAACGTCCCAACATCACATGGTTTGCCCACGTAGATGCATCCGTCAAGGCGTCCAAAACCTTATTTCCCGAAAGGGTTTCCAATACCAAAGGTGAAACGAAATCGGCCGCAGCTTCCGTCATTACTACTTTCACTTCCGCTCCACTTTTTTTCAAAAGACGGACAAGCGAAATAATCTTGTAGGCGGCGATGCTCCCTGTGATGCCGATTAATATCTTCTTACCTACTAACATGGATGCTAAGATAAATTAATTCGATGTACGTGAACACAATAGAATGTTACGAATATTGTCAATGCGCCAAAAATCGGCATTCATAAAAACAAGAAAAGCCATCGCACTATCGTGTGATGGCAATAATAGGTTTATGACTGCTGCATCCGAACAGAAAATTATCTGAACAGGTCTTCTTCTTCGTTTTTACGGAAGTAGATTTTGTCTTCCAAAAACTCCTGGATGGACAACAAAGCTGGATTTGGCATTCTTTCGTAGGCACGAGAGATTTCAATCTGTTCTTTGTTTTCGTGTACTTCTTCCAGGCTGTCTGTATGCGAAGCGAACTCGTCCAATTTGCTGTGCAGCTCTTCTTTGAGTGCAACATTAATCTGGTTAGACCTTTTGGACATAATAGCTATGGACTCATAAAGATTTCCTGTTTCGTCTTTAATAGCCACCAAGCTGCGCGTCTGGATGACGGTTGGCGTATTAGGACTTATTTGCTTCCTTAGCTTGCTCATATTTCGATATTTTTTCTTTTATACTGATTAATGCCTTGTCGGACAATAGTTTATAATTTTTTACCTTATCCAATAACGCACTATTGGGGAATCTATTTTCAAAATCGTCACACTCGGATTTCGTCGTGTTAAAACGTTCAACCTGATGCTCTTCCAGGCTTTTCGTTGAATACTGGTACATCGCCTCGATGCTGTACAACAGATATTTTTCTGTATGGACGGATTCAGGATAGTCATCCATTAAAAGCTGGAATGTAACATGGGCTGACTTGAAATAACCTAAATCATAATACAACTTGCAACCAAGGTACTCTTTTTCCTCCAGTTTGGACATACAGGCTTTGATATAATCGTTTGCCTGAGCAACTTTAGTGGAACTTGGATAGGTATTGACAAATTCCTGATAAGTTGCCATCGCCTTTTGAGTCGGAGTCTGGTCCAGTTCAGCACGTGGAGACTGCTTGTAATAGCAAAATGCCCGATTGAACGAAACCTCTTCCTGATATTGCGATGTCGGGAAATTGTCCGAGAAAGTCTTGAACAACTGTTCCGCATTCATATAATCCTTTTGGTAAAAAGCACAATAAGCGTACTTGTAATACATCGTTTCGTAACGAGGCGTACCACGCATGTAAGACATTATGCTATTGTACAGTTCCTGTGCTTTACTCCACTGCTTTTTGTCGTAATATTCATTAGCGGCTTTGTATTTTGCCTCATTGTTGGTGCTTTTAAGTAACTTACCGTACTTACCCGCACAAGAAGCGAAAAGCATTGTAATAAGGAAAAGTCGAACAAATATTTTCATAAAGTGGGCAAAATTACATTTAATCCGGCAATATAGAAAGCAGAATTTTCCAATTTCCACTTACTGCGTTAATATTTATATAAATATACAAGCGGCCAAGCAATAAGGCATCAATTTTTCTACCATATTATTTGATAGAAGTTTGGGCATTTCCCCGACAGGTATTTGTAACTTTGTAACGTAAAATTTATATATAATGAAAAAACTATACGCATTAATTATTGTTTTTCTTGCTTTTACACAATTATCTTGGGCTCAAAAAGACCCAGCAGCCAAGGCCGTATTGGATAAAGTAAGTAGCAACATCAAAAATTCCAAAGGCGCAACAGCCAATTTTTCCTACTCTGTCAAAAACAAGAAAGGTGAATCCCAAGGAGCGGCGCAAGGCAAACTAATCGTCAGCGGCAATAAATACCACATCACGCAAGGCGACAACGAAATCATCAGCAACGGTACGACACAATGGAACTACGACAAAAGTTCCAATGAAGTGAATGTTTCGACACCTTCCTCCGCAAGCGGTAGCATCAATCCGGACAAGCTACTGACAGGCTCTTTTTCAGCAGCGGACTTTAATTATAAATTGGTTTCTCAAGCGGGTGGTCAATACCAAATCCTGCTGACTCCAGCGGATGCTCGTAAAAATTTCAAACAAATAAATCTTTACGTCAGCAAAGCGCAGAGCATGATTACCAAGGCTTCCGTATTGGACAAAAGCGGCAGCACGACATTCTTCCAGTTGTCCAATATAAAAACAAATGTTGCGGTTGCAGCCTCGCAATTTGAATTCAACAAAGCGGCTCATCCGGGCGTGGAAGTTATTGACTAGAAAATAATCTCGGGTTGTATTGAAAAAGGTTTTGCCAATATTGGGAAAACCTTTTTCTTGTTACTCTACAGGAACTTTATTAGGCACCCGCAATGTTTTCGTATAGTCAGAATGTACGTTAAAAATACCCAAAGCTTTTCCAACTATATTGGTTGGAGGATTGGCAGGAGACGCAGATCCGAAACCCGTTTCATCAGCAGAAATGTTTTCCAGTACAGAAAAATAAGTGTACACGTTTTTGTCTATACACTGCATATTGATAGCTATCGAGTCTCCCTCCTGAATGTATGCACTGTCATTACGTAAGTCATATTGGATATACCTTCCGTCCGACAACCTATCCGAAAATGGATAAAAGCTCACTTTGTCACTTTTCAGTATATATTGCTTGAAAAGATAATAGTTATCGACTCCGGCTTTATCCTGAAAATTGACTTTTGTTGTGATGATATTGTCGCCGAAAGAATATTTTTTTACAAAAGTGATAGAATCGGGAACCGTAACCTCCGGCATCGTAGATATCGCCGTATAAGTAGTCGTATCAACGGTTACAAAAAGTTTATAGCTAGTGCCTACGGTCGGTTTTCTACGTAAATAATACAAGCCGTCCTTTTCAAATTTCAAAGTATCAATCCTATTGGTTTTAAGGTTCTGCAAAACAACAATCGCATTGTTGACAGGCGGAAAATCGTTCTCGTCATAAAAATTGACGGACTTGGACAACTGAACGTTTAGTCCATGTACATCTGACATATCCGCATCGATAACCAACAAAGATTCCGATTGTCTCAAATCGACGTGTATGATTTTCTGGCAAGACATCAACGCCAAAAGCATGATGACTGTTAGAAAAAAAGTATTTTTAAAAAGGAACTTCATTCTTATTTGAATTTGAAATTATACGTCACAGAAGGCACAAATCTGAACAATGCTGTACTTTCCACAACGGTCTTGTTGGAGTTGTCCGGGTCACGCTTAAATGTCAAGCTGTAGCATTTTCTCTTCCGTAAACATTGAACAAAGAGAAAGTCCAGGAGCTTTCATATTTGCTTGTCTTTTTGCCCTGCAAGGTCGCTCCGAAATCCAGTCGATGGTAAGCCGGCATTCGATATCCGTTACGTTCGGAATAATAGTTGACCAAAATCTCACCGACCACATATTTTCCACTTGGAAAAGTCACAGCATTGCCTGTATAGTACACCCAAGTGCCCGAAAGCATCCACTTGGGACTAAGCTGATACATCGCAACAACCGAGACTTCATGCGTTCTGTCTTGCCTTGCCGGATACCAGTTTCCGCTGTTTACGCCGTCTAGTCTACGCTCCGTACGGCTTAGCGTATAGCTAATCCATCCGGTCAGTCGTCCCTTCTTTTTCTTGAAATAATTTTCCCAACCGTAAGCGCGACCTTTTCCATACAACAGCTCGGACTCAACGTCTTTGTTTGCAATGATTTCAGCCCCGTTTTTATAGTCTATCTGGTTTTGCATCCAGCGATAATACACTTCGGAGGAATATTCAAAAACACCATTGCTCAATTCTCCAAAATATCCCAACGCCAATTGGTCTCCAATTTCGGGTTTGATATTGAGGCTGCTTGGAACCCATACGTCCGTTGGGTTTGCCGCAGTTGAGTTGGACAAAAGATGTAAGTTTTGTGTATTGCGGGAATAACTGAAACGAACAAAATCCTTATTGGGACGTTGATAGCTCAACGCAATTCTAGGCTCTACGTTCAGGTATGTTTTTGCAATTTTTCCGGAAGCAAAAACACTGGAATCCGTTTCGTCTCCGTTTGTATCATATTGGTAAAAAGTTCCCGGTCCCAATACGTTGAACATGCTCAATCTCGCACCGTAAACCAATTGCCAACTATTGGACATTTTCCAGTCATGCGAAACCCACAATGCAGATTCCAGCGATTTTTTCTTTTCCAAAATCTGTGTATTGAAACTAGAATTTTCATTGGTCTGTACAGAACCCGGTGCAATATCATGGCGAATCGTACTAAAACCAAAATTCAGTTTGTTGTTATTGTTGACGTGCCATTGCCATTCGTTCCTTAGCGAAAAATCACGAATAGACGAACCCACATCTATATCATTGTTTCCCGACTGTATACGGACTAGATAATCATAATAACTATACAGCAAACTCGTATTGGAAAAAAGCGAACTATTATAAATATGATTCCAACGGAAACTCAATACCGTATTGCCCCAATCCAATCCGAAATTGTCACCAAAACCCAAATTGTCACGACCATTATACGCAGAAAGATATAGTCTGTTTTTTTCGCCTAGTTGATAATTTGCTTTCGCATTCAAATCATAAAAATTAAGTTTGTTACGATTGACGCTACTATCTTTTGACAATTTCAGAAAGAGGTCAGCATACGTCCGTCTCGCATGGATGGAAAATGCACCTTTGTCTTTCACTATTGGACCTTCCAGATTCAACCGCGAAGAAATGATGCCAATACCGCCGCTCAACTGTGTCTTGGTAGCATTTCCATCATTAGTCCTAAGGTCCAATACGGACGATAGTCTTCCGCCATATTGGGCAGGCATATTCCCCTTGTAGACATTCACGTCCTTGATGGCATCCGAATTGAAAGTGGAAAAAAATCCCAACAGATGTGTTGCATTGTAAATAGGAGCTTCGTCCAACAATATCAAGTTCTGGTCGGCACCACCGCCCCGCACGTAAAAACCACTATTGCCATCACCCGCAGACTTGATACCCGGCAGTAACTGCAATGTTTTGAGGATATCTTTTTCTCCGAAAATAACGGGAACACTGGATATCTCGTCCGTTGAAAGCTTACTTGCCGCCCAGATGTCTTTCGTAGTCTTTTTTGCAGTAACCACCACTTCTTGCAGTTCCCGCGAGGATTCGACCAGGACAATATTGTATTCCCTTGGAAAATTTTTATCTAAATAAATAGTATCATTCTGAAATCCCTCCATCGACACCAACAAGTGCAGACTATCTTTCCAAACGGGAATCGACAAGGAAAAGAAACCATACGCATTAGTCGTGGTAGACGCTTGCGCAGCCTCCAATACACTGACTTGTACGCCAATCAACAATTCACCAGAGGAAGCGGATTTTATAGTCCCGTTAATCGTTTTGTTCTGTGCGAAAATTATAGTTCCTGAAAAAAGCCATAGAAAGAGTAAAATATATTTTTTCACGAAAAGCTTTTGGATAAAGGTCTTTTGTTTCGGCTAAAGATAATTGTTTCAGCTTAGAACGAGTCCCAGAGCAGATAATTGAGTGAAAAAAATGTGTTTATTGACAGACTATTGACAATCTTTTCGCAGTGCTGAAATCGTTTTGCAAATAAAAGGAATGGCAAAATCAATTTCCTCTTCAGTTGTGAATCTTCCCAGACTGAAGCGTATAGCCGTTTTGGCTCGTTGCGTTCCCAATCCCATTGCCATCAATACATAGCTCGGTTCATTACTCGTCGAAGTGCAGGCAGAACCCGCCGACACCGCCAACGACGACTGGAACGCACCCAATATCTGATTGCTTATCGGATGCATGAAAGAAATATTGGAAATATGTGGCAAACGCTGAGCAGGATTACCATTTACATTAATACCGTCTATATGGGTCAATAGCGCATTTTCCAGTTTATCACGTAATTTTTGCAGTCTTTCGCTTTCCGATATCATATTTTTCATGGCCAGTTCACAAGACTTCCCCAAGCCGACAATGCCCGGAATATTGAGCGTTCCGCTTCGCATTGAACGTTCATGACCTCCGCCATTCATTTGTTCCGTAAGCGTAACCCGTGGATTTTTTCGGCGAACATACAATGCGCCAACGCCTTTCGGTCCATATATTTTGTGTGCGGAAAGCGAAAGCAGGTCTATGTTGTCCTCCAATACATTGACCGGAATTTTACCCACAGCTTGTGTCGCATCGCAGAAGAAAATGACTTTATGCTTTTTAGCAATTTCGCCTATTGCACGGACGTTGTGGATTGTTCCGGTTTCATTATTGGCATACATGATTGCAACCATCACCGTATCGAGACGGATACTTTTTTCCAGTTCGTCTAGATTGATATTGCCCATTTCGTCCACGGACAGATATGTCACCTCTGTTCCTTTTTTTTCCAAATAGGCACAAGTGTCCAACACGGCTTTGTGTTCCGTTTTTACGGTGATTAGATGCTTTCCTTTTCTATAGTAGGCTTCCATACAGCCTTTGATAGCAAGATTAATGCTTTCCGTCGCACCTGATGTAAATATGATTTCCTGCGCTTCTGCACCAATCAATTGCGCCACTTGTTCGCGTGCGATATTGACAGCTTCCGCTGCCTCCCAACCAAACGAATGTTGCAGGCTTGCCGCATTGCCATAATATTGTGTCCAATATGGCATCATGGCATCGACCACTATTGGGTCGGGTTTGGTCGTGGCGCTATTGTCCAGATAT
>JAATFC010000280.1 GCA_015655435.1 Chitinophagales bacterium
ATTTTATGGAAAGGATTATTTTGGAAGTGAATAATGACACCGCTAAAAAATGGCGGACTGCCTCTTTTCAA
The DNA here is from genome assembly GCA_015655435.1 of Chitinophagales bacterium. GTDB lineage: Bacteria > Bacteroidota > Bacteroidia > Chitinophagales > Chitinophagaceae > Rhizosphaericola. The sequence continues at coordinate 72 of JAATFC010000280.1, forward strand.
CTTCGCTCGCAACTGAATGCGTTCATTGCCGAGCAGTTGGATAAGATATTGGATAAAAGTGAACCGGAAGACTCCGTTCGTTTTTTTGACGAACTCCGGGCGGAAATGAAAGACAAAGGCCTGACCCAGGAAATACTGGACGGAATACAGCATGATGCGTAAGGCGTTTGTAATGGACACGAATGCACTCATCAGTGCCGCGCTTATCGGCGATTCGGCCAATGCCAAAGCTTTCGATAAAGTATTGCGCGAGGGCGTTTTAGCCTTTTCCGAACCGACATTCTTAGAGTTTATGGAAGTGCTGTACCGCCCAAAATTTGACAAATACCTTTCTGATGAGAAACGTTCCGGGATTATTGCCGTAATAGAACAAAATGCAAAGCGTTTTGCTCCTACAGAAACCATCACGTCCTGTGCCGATCCAGATGATAATATATTTCTTGAGCTTGCCTTAGCAGCCAATGCCGCATGTATCATTACCGGAGACAAAAAGTTACAGTTGCTCCACCCATTGAGAGGTGTTAGCATCATTAATGCTGCCGATTTTTTATTGCGATTCTGATATAACATAGTCGTCAGATTGTTTATGATTTATTAGTGAACCTCACCCCCGGCCCCTCTCCGCACGGCGGAGAGGGGTGACTCGAAGTACTTGTGTCTTGTTTGTATGTTCATAGTTTGATTTTGTTTTTTTAATTCGTAATTCTCAATTCATAATTCATAATTCCGATTTCCTATTTTAAAAAATATTGTAGGTCAGTTTCAAAAAAAAGCTCCTGCCGTAAAACAGGTAATAGACGGGCAGGGTCGAACCTGAATAATTCGTAAGCTCCGCCGGCACGGACACCGGTGTATAGGTGAGGGTGGTCAGATTGAACAGGTCACGCACTCCTAATCGTAGTTCAACTTTCTTTTTGAAAAAACGTTTTGCTAGATTAATGTCCATATTGTTGTAGGCATTACTCTTGCTCAGAACACGGTAAAAAGAATCATAGTCCGGAGAATTGACATCCTGCGACTTTTGTACGAAAGAAAACATAGGCTGCCTGCCCACATAGCGGTAAAAAAGGGAAAACCTTATATCAAACGGGAAGGCATATGTAGCCTGCGCCGAGGCTTCCGTCATCGTCAGAAACTTGTTGTAACTAACGGAATTGGATGCATCATCTCCCTTGTACGCCAAAAGGGACCCTGCCAAAGCCAGGGCAAACTTGTCAGATACCATGTTGACATTGAACCTTCCGGACCACGCATCGTATTTGTTCTCATTGGCATACGTATTGTCGCCGGTCAGATGACCCGAAGAGTCGGCAAGTGTTACCTCAATAATACGGTCGTTGATATGCTGGTACATACCGCTGAGGCTGGTCTCAAGCCTTAGGGCACTATTTAGGTCTTTGTGAAATGCCCACTGCAGCTCCACGGACTTGCCATATTCCGGTTTGAGATCCGGATTGCCGTGATAGTTGTGTATCACATCCACATAGTTCATGTACAATTCCTCAAACGTGGGATACCTGCTGGATGTACCCAGCATCAGCCGCAGGTCATTGTGTTTATCTAGCCGGTAGCGAGTAGTAACGGAGTAGTTGGACTTCTGATCCAGCTGTCCGCTGAAATTGATACGGTAGCCAGGACGTATCATAATCCTGTCTGTAACACTCCATTCTGCGGAAGTATATACTCCACCCGTAAACAGGGAATGCTCCTGCGGTGTGCTGAGCGTAACGTCATTGAAGTAGGAAGTATAGCCGGAATTACCGGTGGTATTGTCCATCTCAAAGCCGAGATTGTACTCCAGCTTATCTTTGATGATCGGCTTGACCACGGAGCCTTTTGCATAAGTACCCTTTGCTTGATAATATTTTTCCCAGTCCATGGCCGTCAGCCGGGTGCTGCCGGGAATGCCGTCAAGCGAATCCAGTACCGAATTGTCATACAGGTTGATGGCCTGTCTGCGGTGCATCAGCCCATTGCGCTGGTAGGAGCCGTCAAGAGTGAAATAGGCATCGTGCCAGAAGCTGCCCCTTGCACTAAGGTGATGGTTGTATCGAATATTTTTATAATCATCGTTATAAGACGCATTGACCATGACTTGCTCCAATGGCAGCGTGTAAGAGGCCGCATAGTTGGCATAATTGGTCAGCATGGAATTGAAATAATTGAAATCATAATACAGGCTAAAATTCTTACCCGAATAGGACAACCATGAATTCACATTGGTAGAGGTTTTTGGGGACCAAGTATAACCTCGAGTATAGATCTCCCCCGTGCCGTTCAACTCCGGATTGTCCGGCAACAATTGCTGGGAAATGATGCCACTGCCACCAAGTGAGTCCCAAAAGCCATTGAACCGGTCACGCGAACCGGCTACGCCGAGCGTGATCTGGTCCGTAATCCGCTGTGTGACACTCAACCGCTGTATATGCCGTCCCTTTCCGTTACCCTGACCTTTCCAATTGTATTCCTTGCCCACTGTTTCCTCCTGTAAGTCAAGGCGCAAGTCAGTCCTGTTGCGTGCCGTTTTTTTGGTGATGATGTTGATGACACCGCCGATGCTGTTGGCTCCGTATTCCACACCCATGGCACTCTTGACGATCTCCACTCGCTCCACGTCGTCCAGACTGATAGTGGACAGGTCCACATCATTACCCATATTCTGGTCACCGGCGATGGGAATATTGTCCATTAATATTTTTACATACTGGCTGTTCAGACCCAGCATCTTGATCTTGCTCCTGCCCGTACCGCGGTCATTCTGGATCTCAATATTCAGCTGTTGGCGGAGTAGTTCTGCCACTGAGCTTACAGCCATGTTGTCAATCTGCCATTTTTCGATGACTTCCACATGGTAGATAGATTTGTCGATGGATTGCGGACGGTATTGCCCTGTAATGACGACAGGATTCAATACACTATTTTTATTAAGGCTGTCCATGTGTATATGTACGTTTGCCGTTTTTTCGGACCTGACGGAAACACTTTCCTTTTTTTCTCCATAATTGACATGGCTCACGGTCATCGTATACTTGCCTATCTCCAGCCCACGAAATAAAAAACGTCCATTCTCATCCGTGGCCAGTGTTTCATTACCGGGATTCATTGATACTGTGGCAGAGGCTACTGCCTTCCCGTCCATATCTGACACGACACCTTGCAATTGTCCATATTGTATTTTGACAGGAGTCTTTAATTTTATGGCGACTGTATTTCCTGCTTGTTTGAAGGACAATGAAGTCCGTTCGGACAGTTGGGACAATATTTGTTCAAGGCTTCCCGCTGCCGGCGAAAGGGTCACTTTTCGTGATAGTTCTTTATCTAAACCGCTATACATAAAATGTATACCTGACTGTTTTTCTATTTGTCCCAATACGGACTTGATTTCCAATGTAGACGGTGATATCCGGATGCTAGCCTGCTGTGCCTGAGTATATTGGTAGGTGGAAAAGAACAGTATAAAGAGAAATGTTTTTAATCTTAGTAACCTGTAGTATCTATTGACGCTCATTTTGTTTTTTGTTTACTCCAATGATTTGTGATTTATGAAATATGAATCTATGTCGTTTAGTTAAGGTTAATATTTATGTGAGATTTTTCCCGTTGGTCGAAATGACGTTTAAATTTTATTTTCCCGTTAAAAATGAGACGTCATTCCGACGAAAGGAGGAATCTCATTTTCTTAACTAAACGACGTTGAATTATGAATTATGAATTTTGTTTTTTATGTTTTTTATCTATAACTTAATACTTATAACTTACTACCTTAAACCTTTTACCTTCCTGCCACCCTTATAGTACTGCCATCTGGCGTGAACTTCAAACCCGTACTGAACCGCATGACGGAAAGAACTTCGGAAAGTGATTCGTTGTCGATAGTCGCAGTAAGCGGCATGTCCAGGTTGATATTTTTACTGCTTTCAAACTGAACTCCGTAAAAGGCTTCCAGTTGGAGGAAAACTTCACGTAAAGGTTGGCGGTCAAACGATAACCTACCTTCTGTCCAGCCGTCAACCAGATTAACATCCCTGACCTTATCCACCCTGGTAATCAGTCCGGAGGTCTTGCTAAATACTAGTTCTTCACCCGGTTTGAGGATGCGATTGGCATTGTTGCTTGCCGAAAACTGAATCTTACCTTCTTTCAGCGTCACGTGTATATCATTATCCTGTTTGGTATTGCGCACATCGAACTGTGTACCCAATACGCGTACTTGCGTACCTGAACTATGCACAATAAAAGGCTGTTCTGGGTTGTGCGTAACTTTGAGGAAAATCTCTCCACTGTCAAGCAATATATCCCTGCGGTCTCCATCAAATGTGACGGGAAACCTGACCGTACTGCCTCCCATGACATAGACAACCGTACTGTCAGACAGTAACAGTGTAGAACGTTGTCCGGCTTGGGTGGTGTATGTTTTGTAGTCCTTTTGCGCAGCTACGAATTCTGCTTCCAATTCGTTATTAGATGGCTGGTGAAATAGGTCTTTTGACAATAGAAATATGAGTGCTATGCAGGCAGCCGAGGCAGCAACGGCCATCCAGCGGAACATACGTACCGTTTTTGCAGGACGTGGAATTTCTTGCCGGATTCTGTTCCATAGTTCTTTTTCCAGAGAATTGTCTGTTACGGCTGCAAACTCATTGTCTTTCTCAAAAAAGTTATCATTTTGCGACAGCCAAGTTTCTACTGTTTTTTGTTCTTCTGCGGTGCAGTTACCGGCATGGTATCGCTTCAATAATTCTGGGTCTATGTGTTGCATACGATAACATATACCCTAAGTGGAAAAATACCCTTGCGTAAAAAACAGTATTTCCCGATTGCGAAAGTCTAGAAATACGCTTTTCCCGATTTCGTAAATCAATAAGAACACCGGCTATATCCTGAAATTTCTCCTGATGTTTTTTTTAGCCTTGGCGAGGTGGTACTCAACAGTCTTGATGGCTATGCCCAACCGAGCAGCAATTTCCTTATGGCTAAGGGATTCCAAACGGCTCATACGGAATATAGTCTTGGCTGGTTCATGCAATAATGTAATCTGTTGTTCCAGATTAGAGGATAACTCCCTGTATACGGAACGCTGATAAGGATTATAGCTGACATCGGGTAGCTCCGTAATCTCATCCGGCGATGTTTCTATGAACAGTTTCCGGTCTCTGAGATATTTGAAAACCTGATATTTGGCGGCCCGAGTGAGATAGTGTTCGAGGCTCAACTCCTCTTTCAATGGGGTTTCTTTTTGCCAAAGTGTGATGAAGATATTTTGTACCAGGTCCTTGGCATCCTCCGTGTCCTGTGTGTATCGATAACAGATGGCATACAACTTGCCCCAATACTTTTTGAAAAGAGCATTAAAGTCTTCATATATGTAGCCGTTGTTTTTCATTTATCCATACAGGCCTTATGCTACCGGCGTTTTTACCTTTACCAGAATAATGGTTTCAATACTTTCTCCCTGAAAGAAGAAAAATAAATTGCCAAACGAAATATGTTTTGGTCATACGATTGTCATTCATACGATTGGAATAGTCTTTCATACAATACAAGTTTGACGCAAATCCAAAAACAACATATTATGTATGCAATATAAATGGACTATAATACCAATTTGATATGACAAATTCCAGACAGAATTCAACCAATAAGTGCAAGGTAAAACGGAACAAAAAATATTTAGTTGCGAGAAACGGAATTTCTGTTTGGATAAATAAAACCTCGATAAGGAAAGCTGCAGTTCCGTACAAATAGTTACTGAACAAAAAAACGGAAACTTACGGACTGTCTGTTACCATTAAGGAAAGTCCGTTGAACGACATTGTGATAGAGGAGGTAATAGATTGACCATGATATATCCCTCTATTTTTTGCTTCCTTAAAGTTTTTTTTGGAAGGCGTTATCCTAGGTATTTTTCATGGTACAAAATATGGGGGGAGCCTGGCAGTGAAGCAATTAATCTTAGTTACTACACTCATGGCAACACTCCTATTCATGTGTTAGGAAAAGTTGCGCCCAATTCCTGTGCCGGAGGGACTGGCAGGACAGTTTTTGTGTACACAAAAACACATCTTGCAACTTTTAAAGACTTAAAAATGACATTGACTAAATTACTGGATACTAATTACTTGTAAAGATTTACATTGAGGTGATAAAAAAAGACTAAATATGGAATTTAAAATGCATTATTCCACTAGATTCCATAAGTTTCCACTTTATTCTATGAATTTCTACGAGATTCCACATTTGGATAAGTAGCATGGATATTGCTAATATTAAATTTCCAAACCTCAAACAGCCAAAAATTTATCGGTTTAGATTGATGTACAAATCGAAAAAGAAAAGCTTTCAACGTTTTCGTGCAGGCCCTCGTATATAGTCTATTAAATTCTATGTTTTTCTATTTAATAGTTTCATTTTTCACATTTGCAGATTCCTTTGTTGCTTTGAACGACAACAGTACATCTGTCGTTTTCTGTATAGCATCTGACTCAAATCCAGCCAGGTAATTCTTGGTTGTTTTCAGGGAACTATGCCCCAGTGCCTCACTGATGAATTCAGTGGACACGCCGCTGTTTTTCAAAATAGTCGCAAAGCTGTGGCGGGCATAGTAAGTCGTAACCGGCTTGTCAATCCCCAGTTCCCCCGCTATTTTCTTCATATGTTCATTGACCAGATGGATCAGCAGCTGTATTTTCAATCGTTGGTCTTCCAGTGACATACCGGGTTCAATACAGGGGAAAATATAGGTTTCCGGCAATGCGAGTTTCTGTCCCCATTTTTGGATGATACGCCGGGCCTCCTCTTTCAATGCTATGGTGATCGGTTCCGGGTGAGAACGTCTCGTATCCATCGTCTTTGCCCTTTGGTACACAATAAAGTTTCCTGCCACATCCTTGTATTTTAAAAGGCACATATCCTTCATGTTAAGACCGTTGCACAGGTAGATGAATATCCAGTAGTCCCGGCTCATTTCATCCGCACTCCCCTCCTCCGCATTGTAATTGTATATCCTGGCAATTTCTTCTAACGTAAGTGCTTTTTTGATATTACGACCAATGGGAACCACGTATTTTCTTTTACCGAATGGATAATCTTTCACATCCATTATCCCGTCTTCTATCGCTATTCTCATGACCGCCCGCAGTGCACGCACGTAAATACTGACCGTGGTAATGGAGTTTCCCCGCGACAGGAACCAGCGTTCATAGTTCTTAAGGAAGTCAACCGTCAGGTGGCGGAATTTCAGTCCGGCTTTGAACCTGTGCAGGGAAACGCAGGCACTGTTGTAGGATACCGCCGTTCCAATCTGCCCGTTTTTCCTGAGTTCCTTCATGTAATTGTCGAAAGCCGTCTGGACGCTAATGTTGGGTGCAGCTTTCGGGAAAAAGGCCACTTCAAAAGCAGGGAAAGAAAACGCGGGCAGGCCTTCACAACATTTCTGTGCCTGCACGCATATTTCAGAAAGTGTATTGGACAAGGTTTTTAATTCTCCCCTTACGTTTTTGGTTTGCAGCCGTTCCCATTCATCTAAACTTGTATTGTGGCCAGTACTATAGTATTTTCGTTCCCCTTTGTAGGTGATGCGGAGTTTCAACGGAAAGGATTCGTTTTCTTTTTCCCTTCTCTTGTCCGGCACTATGGAGACCATGGGAATACTTTGTTTCATGGTTGAAAATTTGATACATGATTTGATACATGTTTTCAGGAAATA
>JAATFC010000114.1 GCA_015655435.1 Chitinophagales bacterium
ACAAATTTAATTGGTTAATTAATCAAATCCGTCTCCACTCAAAGGTAGCAACTCCACTACCGTGACGCCGACCGTCACCATCAAGGGATGGCTTCTCCCGACCAATTCCGGGGCCACCAACTCTTTCCAGCTGGTAATGAACACAGGCAGCAACCTCGGTCCGTCCCCAACCTACCAGTGGTATGCCAACAACAACGTTATCAGCGGCGCTACGTCGGATTCCTATGTTGCGAACAGTGTCAGTTCCACGGACGTTTTCTCCCTCCTGGTGGGGTCCTCCGCGGCATGCCCCAGCCCGGCCTTTGTGATGAGCAACTACACGAACAGGGAGACGCTTCTTCCCATCAAGATGTCCTCCTTTACGGTGGCCAGTGTCGGCCCGGACGTAAAGGTGAGCTGGGAAACGTCAATGGAGGTCAACGTAGGGCACTACGAGGTCATGCGCTCGGAGCAGCCCGGCCTCAAGGATTTTAAGACGGTGGCCAGTGTCGCGGCCCGGAATGCCGCAACAGGGGGCAGCTACAGCTATACCGATGCCGTCCCCGGCAACGGAACCTATTACTACCTTATCAAAAGTACGGACCTGGACGGGTCATCCGAACTGTCGGACGTAAGGGAGGTCTCCGTGAACGGCTCGAAAAGCAGCCTGTCGGTCATCCCCAACCCGGTTGTCTCCAGCGCGGTGATTACAGGGCTTGAAACAGGGAGCGCGGTGATGGTCGTGAACATGAACGGACAGGTTGTGAAGTCCGGTGTCTGCAACAGCCAGAGCTATGCGGTGGACGCAAGCGGCTTACCTTCTGGGGTTTACATTGTCAAAGTTGTGGGCCGGAACGGTTCTTCGCGGTCCGTAAAGTTCATTAAAATATAAAGTCCAAGCTGTGGCCTGCCCATGGGTAAAAACGGTTTGGCATTTAGTTTAAACCATTTCAGGCATTGTTAAGTCGGTGTGGAAAATTTCTTCTTTGTATACAGAACAGCGTTGCATTTCAATGAATGTGATCCATTGAAATGCAGCACTGTTCCACATCAACAATACCCCGGTTCTATTATGCTTTTTTGTCGTTGCGGACCAATCTTTGTGAAAAACAACGAGATCAAGGTGTATCTTTAATTACGGTGGGGAAAACTTTCAAAATAAAAAAGACGCCTAAAGCAATTGTCTAAAACAACGTTGATATTGTCACCTTAACCTTTAAATGAGTTGGGATAAAGGTTGAATATCCCAGTTTTATTAAACGGATAAAAAGCCGCATCTCTTGAATAATGATTCTTCGCATCCAAACCTGTAAATTGACTAAAAGCAGGCAAGACTATATGATAGTTGTCCACAACAAAACAGGGTAAAGTTTTTTTTGTCTTCCCTAGTTCTAGCCTTACCCCTGGATGGATATGTCCTGAAATGGAGCGTTGCGGACCTTGTGGGGGTTCGTGTACGAATAGAATATCCTTTATTTCTAGTTTATCCACTATTACGTCTATGCCCAGATTGTACAGATACGTATCAGAAAGACGATCATGGTTACCTGTGATTAAAATAAATGCAGTCAAAGGATGACTGGCCCTAAATTCCGTAAAATTTTCTGTTTCCGTATTGGGTTGTGCGTGTACAAAATCCCCAACTATAATCAGTTTTTCCGGTTGGTAATGATTGATTAAATGATCCAATATGAGCAAATCTGATTGAGATACCTGCGTAGGTATGGCAATGCCGTTTTTTCTAAAATGTGCTGCTTTGCCTAAATGCAAATCCGCTATAATTAATGTTTTTTCTACCGGCCAATATAATGCACGCTGATTATTCAAAACCAATTTTTGTTCGTTGAAGATTATTTCCAGTTCTTTTAAGTTCATTTCTTCTTTTTGATCGGCTTTAGATTGTTTTCCTGCATTCTTCTTATTCTTTCGCCCAATTCCTCACTGGACAATGATTGCCGCAGACTATCCACTTTAATAGGGAAACTCATGGGCGTAAACTGTGTCGATTCAATATAAACTATTTTACTATTAGCAATCCTATCAAAAGCGGACCTGAGTCTTGGCTCTTCCAATTGCTGGTTAAAGACTTCATTGTAAGCCTGCCTTAATAACAAGTTTTGCGGATCATGGTCCTCCAATACCTGAAATATAATGCCAGAGGACGACTGGAGTGATTTACTGTTCCTATGTTGCCCATAGATATTTTGTAAAACCATTCCGGATATAACCGCAATGTCCCTGAATTTCCGTTTCGCCATTTCTGCCGCATTAATACTGGCAACGACATCCGTCATAAGGTTGTCTTTTCTTAATACATAGTGTAGTTGTTCCTCAGAAAGAACAATTTCCCTATCTGAAAAAAGTTCAAACCCATAGTCATTCATGGCCATTGAAAAGCTAATCGGATAGAGTTGACTAATACGATAAGCAATCAAGGAAGACATGATTTCATGTATCAACCGGCCTTCAAACGGATACATAAACAAATGCCAACCTTCCCGCGTTTTTATTTTTTCTACCAGAAATTCGTTTTCTTTTGGAATGTGTGAAACAATTGCTTGTCTTTCCAATAAAGGTTGTAAAAATTGCAATTCATGTTCTTTTGTATTCTGTTGCCCGGCCAATGCAATTTTTTGTCTTAGAAAATAACTCAAATTGCTACTCAGCGGTAATCTTCCACCCAACCAACTCGGTGTTATTGCCTTTCCGGTGGAGGCTTTTACCTGAACGGTCATTTCTTTCGTGCGGACAAATTCCAAGACCCTCCCCGCCAAAGTAAATCTGTCGCCTTTCTTTAATCTGGATATAAAATATTCTTCAATCATACCAATATATCCACCGGAAACAAACTTTACTTTTAACATGGCATCACTCACTATAACGCCAATATTCATACGATGCAGCATGCCAATTTTTCGGCTGGTAATGATATATTTTCCCTCATCATCCAAAACCACTTTATGAAATTCCTCATAGTTTTTACCCGTTTTTCCACCGATGGTAATAAAGTACAAGCACCACTGCCATTCCTCGTCCGTCATTTCCGAAAAGGAGAACGTTTGTTGGATAAATGGTTTCAACTGATCTGAATAGAATCCGCCGCCCAAAGCCACGGTAACTAAGAACTGAACCAGTACATCGAAAGTCAATACTAAAGGTTCCCTGTTTTCTATCGTTTGCGTCTTTACGGCTTCTTTTAGTGCGGCGACTTCAATTAATTCCAAGGAATGTGTCGGAACAAAATAAATTTTAGAAGTTTCAAATGGCGAATGTCTGCTGCGTCCTGCGCGTTGCATAAATCGCGCCACGCCTTTACTAGAGCCAATTTGTATCACAGTATCCACGGGTTTAAAATCCACACCCAAATCCAGTGAAGAAGTAGAAACTACTGCTTTTAAATTGCCATTGGACAAATTGTCTTCTATCCATTGGCGAATTTTTCCGTCTATAGAACTATGATGTAAGGCTATTTGTCCCGCAAAATCCGGATACGCATCCAACAATAGTTGGTACCACATTTCACTTTGACTACGCGTGTTGGTAAATAAGATCGTGGACTTACTTTGCAATATGATCGGGACGACTTGATCCACCAATTTTCCACCCAGATGCCCCGCCCACGGCAATATTTCCACATAATCCGGATACACAGGCAATATGTCTATTTTCTTTTTTTCTTTGGCAATAATTTTAACTTTTTTAGGAAAATGTGGAAGCAATACATCCATCGCTTCGTCTATATTTCCTATAGTAGCGGAAATGCCCCACACTTGTATTTTGGGTAAGGACATACGTAAAAATGTTATCGCCAATTCCACCATGACGCCACGCTTGGTACTTAATAGTTCGTGCCACTCATCGACTACTATACATTTCAGGTTTTTGAAAAAAAGATCCCTTGACTTTTGGGCGATTAATAAATGCAGGCTTTCCGGCGTAACCAACAATATATCCGGCATGGATCTGTCCTGTCGCGCTTTTTGCTTTGCTTCGGTGTCGCCGTTTCGTACTTCCACTGTCCAGTCCAAACCAATTTCATTGATGGCTTCCTGCATGGCTCTGGCCAAGTCTTTAGCCAAAGAACGCAAAGGCGTTACCCAAATGAGTTTCAAGCCATTTTTATAGTTGTTTGGATGATTTAAAAAGTCAATCAATACTGCTAAAAATATAGAATAGGTTTTCCCAAATCCCGTAGGAGCCACCACCATGCCACTATATCCCAACCCATATTTCTGCCAAGCCTTTTCCTGGAATGAAAATGCCTTTTGGTTTTTGGCCTGCATCCAATCTGAGATGATGGAATAACCGTTGGTATCTTTAAAATCTTGCTTCAAATTAATGGATCATTTTTTTTATCGTTTCAATATCGTCAATATCCTGTACGGTTTTGTCTTTTCGCCAGCGTAAAATCCTGGGAAAACGAAGCGCTACACCAGACTTGTGTCGGTTGCTAAACCCAATTCCTTCAAAGGCAATTTCAAAAACCAATTCGGGTTTTACGGTACGCACCGGACCAAATTTTTCCAACGCATTTTTATTGACAAATCTGCTGACTTCCTGGATTTCCTTGTCCGTCAAACCAGAATAAGCTTTGGCAATCGTCACTAATTGATCGTCTTTTTTCACTGCAAAAGTATAGTCGGTATAATAGGAACTCCTGCGCCCGCTTCCTTTTTGCGCGTAAATCAAAACGGCATCGATAGTCATCGGTTCTATTTTCCATTTCCACCAATCACCTTTTTTGCGACCCACATGGTAAGGAGAATCAACATTCTTCAACATCACACCTTCACTATTGATTTCTCTTGCATTCGCACGAATTTCGGGTAGTTGATCCCAATTTTGAATGGAAATGATTTTGGATAGCGAAAATTTTTCTGAATTATTTTGACGTAATAATTGTTCCAATTGTATTCTTCTCTTGGCAAGGGGAAGTTCCCTTAGATCAACGCCATTTAACTCTAACAAATCATACGCAAAGACAACTATGGGAATTTCTTCCTGTATTTTTTTGCTGATCGATTTACGATTCAATCTTTTTTGCAATTCACTGAAGTCCAATACGTTTCTTTCTTTACAAGCCAATATTTCCCCATCCATTACAAAATCTCCTTTCCAATTTTTCAAATCTTCCAATAGTTCTGGAAATTGTGTATTGACCAATTCCTCGCCCCTGGACCAGATGAAAATCTCCTCGTTTCGCTTAATCAATTGTCCACGAATGCCGTCCCATTTGTATTCGATTTGCCATTGATCCACATTTCCCAATTCCGCCAATTCTTTTTCCAAAGGATATGCTAAACAAAAAGGATAAGGTTTAGATAAATTGGTATCCGTATACTGACCCAAAGCCAAACCATCAAAATTGACTTCATGCATCTTCCAATCGCCCATAATCGAATGTGCCACCGCACTTGGTTCCAATTGAAAATGTTTGGCAATCGCATTGATTAAAGTCTTTGCAGAAACGCCGATGCGAAAACTGCCACCGATCAATTTATTGAAAATAAAACGCTCCGTCAGATCCAGATGCTGCCAAGCCTGCAATACGAATTCTTTTTTCTGCTCTTCAGAACCATCCTGTAATTTAGCAATTTTGTTCATCCATTCAGATAGCGAATTTTCCCAATATTGCCTTGCCGGTGACAATATCAATGCGATGGTTTCTCCCAGATCTCCCACGGATAAATAGGATTCCAAAAACAACCATTCGGGAATATTTGCTTCCTGCATCGCCCATAGTTTCATCAGCGAAGAATTGACAATTCTTTTGGGACGCTTTCCGGTAAATAAGGCCAAAAACCAAAGTTTGTCTTTGTTGTCTGCTATTTGCAAAAAAGAAATGATAGCTTCTATTTTTGCATTTGTTTTATTGGTTCTGTCCAAGGTTTTGATCAATGTGGCAAAAGCTTTCATTTTACCTCCTGATTTTGACTTTCCGTAAATTCCTCCTCATTTCCAAACTCCGTTTGCAGCTCGACGGCTTCGATGCCGATTTCATTGAGATATTTTGAAAAGATGGCCGTTTGCCCATGCGTGACATACACTTTTTCTGCTTCCGTCGCTTTTACCGCCGTCAGCAAATCTTGCCAATCAGCATGATCTGAAATCGCAAACCCCGCATCTGCACTGCGCCAGCGCCGCGCACCACGCACCTGCATCCAACCCGAACAAATCGCCTCGCTTCCATTGGGAATCTTCTTGATGACTTTCGAGTCGAAAAGCGCCGGCGGCAACAAGACAATTTGCTGGTCGAGATGCTTTACACTTTCGCGGAGATCGACCGGCTGCCAAGCCGGCAAATTGATACCCACACTTTCATACGCTTCGTTTAATTTGGTGATGGAATAATGCACATAAATGTTTCCCAATCCTTCCAATGCTTTCATGATACGTTGGGATTTACCCAAAGAATATCCTATAAATACGGAAGTTTTCCCTATTGTTTTATTTTGCAAAACCCATTGGCGTAACTGTTCGTTTTGTTGCTCCACGGGCAACCAATTGTAAATGGGTAATCCAAATGTACTTTCCGTAATAAACTCATGACATTTGACGGATTCGAATGGTGTAGTGATACCATCATTTTGTAATTTATAGTCACCAGATACGACGACAACTTTGCCTTTATATTCCAATCTTATCTGAGCCGAACCAATGATATGACCCGCAGGATGCAAACTCAATTTGACGCCATTGATATAAACAGTTTGATTATAGTCGAGCGTTTCGATAGTAATTTCTGGCGAAATCCGACTTCTCAAAATCGGCGCCGTAAATGGATGGCATAAATATTTTTTCATTCCCCATTTGGCATGATCGGCGTGCCCATGTGTGATTACGGCCAAGTCTACCGGCTTCCATGGATCGATGTAAAATTTGCCGATAGGACAATAAATGCCCTCTGGCCGAAATGCCAAAAGCTCATATTTACCCATTTATTCTTTTCTTTTTCTTTCAAATGAAAAAATCTCCGCACGCTCATCTTTCTTGCCTTGTAAAATATTGCGGATTACTTGCGCAGCAATCATGCTAAAAGTAATGCCATTGCCCCCATAACCCAAAGCAAAAAACATGCGCGTCTTTCCAGGCCAGGTGCCAATATAAGGCAATCCGTCCTTGGTAGAACTGAAAGTCCCGCACCAAGCCATTTCTGTTTCAAAAGGAATTTCTGGATATGTTTTATGAAACTGTTTTTCCAGCTTTCGGATTTTTACCCTCAACAGATCATCGCGCTTTACGGGATCTTTGAAGTCCTCATCTTCGCCGCCAATTATCATTCTATTGTCAGCGGTTGTACGCATATAAAAATAAGGTTCCTTGGTTTCCCAGATAAGCGAACGCTCCGGCCAAAGTTCTTTTTCGTGAACAGGTTTTGAAATGAGCGCATACGTAGATTGCAATTGCATCACTTCTTTGGGTAAAAATTGCCCAGCCTCAAATCCTGCGGCGATAACTACATATTTACATTGGATGGTATGTCCATTTTCCGTTTCCAGCTCATAACCGTTTTTTACTTCCTGCCATTTGACGATTTTAGTATGGGTAAATAGTTCGAGTTCTGATTTGGCTAAATGATATTGCAACAATCCCGTGGCTGCTGCATAAGCATCCATTTGCGCAGCTTCTTTATTTTTCAATGCACCAGGAGCTTCAATATTATGTTGTTTTTTTAGTTGCTTTTCATCCAAATAGCTAACCGGTAATTTATATTTTTCCCGGATAGCATACTCCTTTTCCAATAGTTTGAGATCTTTTTTATAGGAAGCCAACCATACACTTGAAACATTTTTATAGTCTGCATCAACCTTCGCCTCTTTTAAGACATTTTCAATATCTTTTATGGATTCCAGACTCGCATGATATGCTTTTACCGCAAGAGGTTCGTCCACTATATCCACCATTTTGCATAAAGGCACATCAATCTCGTATTGTAGTTGTGCCGTACTGGCCACGGTGCTTCCGGTGCTAATCGTTCTTTTGTCAAAAACGGAAACTTTAATGCCTGCTTTACATAATTCATGTGCCACAAGCGAACCTGTAATACCCGAACCAATAACGGCGACTTCGGTTTTGTGATTTTGGTCTAAAGGATGGAAATAATCATACATTTTATTTTTTACCAACCAAAAAGGGAGACCTGAGTGTAAATCCATAAGTTAATTTTACGATATGACAGAAGTAGGATTACCTATTTAATAAGCAAAAACGAAGGTAAAATGTTCAATTTTAAAATCTTTTTCCATCCGAATTATTGTTTCTCCGTAAGATAGCGCCAGTAACGTTTGGGGACGTGTTGCAGGTGCAGCCTGATGTTTTTCCTCGCAACTATATTGGTACTTTTAAAATAAGCTTTCCATAATTGCTGACATTTTTCTTCCGTTGTGCCTAGTTGCACATCTTGCGAACTATGCATCAGCGTATTTTTGTCCAGCTCAGCGAGCTGCACTTCCTCCACCGAAACCTTGTTGTACATCATGCCGTAATTACGTTTTTCATCATAAATCAGCCAAGCTTGATCTGCATACCTTTTATGGAAAAATGAAATCACCAATGGCAAAACATTGAAATCTGGTGCTATCACCGCAAAAAACAAATCATCCGAACTTTTCTGAAAACGGATGAATGCCTTCATTCTATGACGTTCGCGACTCACTTTTTTGAGTGTTTGGGAAAAATAAAGGACTTGCTCATCTCCGTAGTTTTCCAATATATTTTTATTGCCTTGAAAAATGGCGTGGAGCAAATTAAACGCATATTGTATCGCCCTTGAATCTTCCGAAAGAAAAGCTTGGAAAAAAGAATGTGCTTCCGTGCGACCAATTGATTTTTCCAGACCATCAAACACTCTTTGCGCTTTTTCGCTTTCTGTTTCGACAAGACGTGATTCTTCGAAAAAAGAAGCGGCAAATTGTGTTTGCGTAACTAGTCGTACGGGGAATTCCTTGCGTTCAAAAGAACTAAATATCGCACACAAAAAGCCACCAAAACTACCGTCGTACCTATAAATCATCAGGAGAATAAAGACAATTGTGGTGAGTTAAAATATTTTTTGGAAGCAATGGATTGTTGTATGATTTGCTGCCTTACCGTCTCCATAGGAATAGTACCAAGAACAATTTGGCTATCCGCACAAACTATAAAATATTTCGCACGGTTGTAGGCAATACCCATTTGTTGGATTTGGTAAGCGTGTAGTTTACCAAACTTTCTGGCTTGCACAATTTTCCTCGCGGATTGCCGACCGATGCCGGGAACTCTAATAATTGATGCAAAGTCCGCTTTGTTGATATCCATAGGAAATAATGCAGGATTGCGCAATGCCCACGATAATTTTGGATCAATTACCATGTCTAATTGCGGATTGGCTGCATCCACGATTTCGTCCACGTCAAAACCATAGAAACGCATCAGCCAATCTGCCTGGTACAGTCTGTTTTCGCGAATAAGCGGCGGTTGCGTGCCGATTTGTGGGAGCAAATTATTGTCATTTTGTATGGGAATATAACCACTGTAATACACGCGTTTTAAATGATAGTTTTTGTAAAAATCATTCGAAGTGGAAAGGATTTCCCAATCGCTCTCAGGTGTTGCGCCGATAACCATTTGAGTGCTTTGTCCCGCAGGTACAAACAACGGTTTGTGTCTGATCAGTTTAGACTCTGTTTTTAGGTGGGTGATTTGATTTTGGATAAATGCCAACGGTTTGCGTACAGAATCGTGGTTTTTTTCCGGCGCTACCAATTTGAGCCCTTTTTCTGTGGGGATTTCCAGGTTGATGCTCATTCTGTCGGCGTACATACCCGCTTCCTGCAACAACTCTTCGCTTGCGCCAGGAATGGTCTTTAAATGGATATATCCGTTGAACCGATGTTCCGTTCTGAGTTTTTTCACAATTCTCAACAAACGCTCCATCGTATAATCCGCATTTTTAAAAATACCCGAACTCAAAAACAAACCTTCTATATAGTTACGGCGGTAAAAGTTCATCGTAAGGTCTACGACTTCTTCCACTGTGAAAGCGGCTCTTTTGATATCGTTACTGCGGCGGCTGACACAAAAGGCACAATCGTATATACAGTGGTTGGTCAACAATATTTTCAATAAAGAGACGCAACGTCCGTCTTCCGTATAAGAATGGCATATGCCTGAACTTGACGCATCGCCAATCCCTCCATTGTTTTTACGCTTGCCGCCGCTTGAGCTACAACTGACATCGTATTTCGCTGCGTCTGCCAATATGCTTAGCTTTTCCTCAATTCTATCCATTGCCAAATTTTATATGATAGCTAAATTACAAAAATACTAATATATTTAGCATTTTGTTGCTTCTTTAGAAGAGCCTTGATTCAAGATTTTAAATTACTAATATTCTATTGAGTAATTTTTTACATAAATCTTTAAATGAACTGGTAGATAGTAGTCACTGGTATTTTTTGAGAATTCTTGATATAATGCCAATAAAATACCTCGGGACAGATTCCACGGGTTATTATACCATTAGGATAATGGAAGCTTTTATCCTCCTTTTTTACCTTTGTACTTTATATAATTCTCAATTGTTTGTTCATCCCCATGTCGTGCTTTTGTATTGGCAAAAAAGCATCTTGACCAAAATTAGCCATTCACCATTCCCTTTTTCCTGCTTCCGCATGAAGTCTAAATATCTCTTTTACCAATATGCTTTTTGCTGTCCCCATTATTTTGGTCGGACTTTTCAACGACACGCTTGAGGCTGTTCGAATAAGGCTTGCGGTCGGATACCTCGAAGCTCTGATTCGGGGAGAATTTTCTAAAGGTATCTGTTGAGACTATAGGCCTTACGACACTATCGTAGTGCGTCAAGTATTGTAGCTAAAAGAAATGGCCGCCTTCCTGCCCTTTCCAATACGAGGTTATTTATTAATCAGCACACATTTTTTTACTTTGATCAATGCTGCAAAAGATCAATAAGCTTATGAATTAGGAAAGACACGCCGTGCTGTATTCATCTCATTGAACCTATTAGCCATGTACAGCCCGCCAAAAAGGAATCACCGTTTTTAGATATAGACAATATCCCGAAGTTACTGCGCATGACTTCACAATTGACACGTCTAAGACGGCAAAGTTCAACCAAGCCTGGCGAAATGATGGTGGGGAAGAAAGCGTTACATTTTGGCGGCATTTATTTTTTTTATAAATTCATAGCTGCGTTTATAGGTGTATTGTATCCGTTAAACATAAAAGATTAACTGGTCTTATTGCGCTTTTGTGCAAAAAAAATATAAGGGAAAGTAAATTTCGAATTAAAATATAGTATAAAAATAAAACTTTAAAAATATGAGGATTACGTCTACTTTTTATGCCGTAATAGCTGCTGCATCCTTTTTGTTGATATCTGTTTCATGCAGGACAAATCATGACAAAGAGGTAATCACAGTTGACAAAGAGGACATAATCGATGAAGAATTTCTTACCGAAAAACTTCAATCCAAACTTACGCCTGATATTGTAATAGACATACTGAAGAAAAGAAACGAAGAATTTGTAGACGACAACCTTACCATCCGCAATACATCCAGCAGGGTCAGAAAGGCCTCCTTGGGACAATATCCGGGTGCTGTTTTCCTTTCGTGTATAGACTCCAGGGTACCGGTGGAAGACGTATTTCACTCAGGGATCGGGGACATGTTCGTAGCCCGTGTTGCAGGAAACGTATCCAACGAGGACATATTGGGAAGCCTTGAATACAGTTGCAAAGTCTCTGGTGCGAAAGTCATTGTCGTTCT
This sequence comes from Chitinophagales bacterium, assembly GCA_015655435.1. GTDB lineage: Bacteria > Bacteroidota > Bacteroidia > Chitinophagales > Chitinophagaceae > Rhizosphaericola. The sequence goes on from JAATFC010000114.1 coordinate 11,751, forward strand.
TGGGCATGAGCATTGCGGTGCCATAAAGTAGGCAATTGATGATGTAAGATTGGGTAATATTACGGCCCTTTTGTCCAAAATGAAACCAGCTATAGAACATACGGTTTTTGAAGGGGAAAGGTCTTCCAAAAACCAGGCTTACATAGAGGCTGTAACCAGGCAAAATGTATTGGAGACTGTTCAGAACATTCGTAGCAATAGTCCTGTCTTAAAGGAAATGGAAGATAAAAACGAGATAAAGATAGTGGGTGCCGAATACCATATGGAAACCGGAAAGGTTACGTTCTTCTGATTGTATGCGGGCTTTACCACTAAATACTTTGTGTCCATTATAGTTGCGCGCAACCTTGGTAAATTTCCCTGCTGTGGTTTTTGCTACCGTGACGACCGCAATTTTTCCAAGTACCGAAGGGGGATTCTATTGATACGGTTAGTGTCGATTGTTTCAATATAATGTTTGTTTAGGGTGTGAAACAATGGCCGAAGAGCCTGTTTTCCCTTGGTTGGACGCATTGCACTGGCATCGGAGTCAGGATCGGTGTAAAAATAACCGGTGTTCCCTGTTTCAATCAACTGTTGTGGCGCTCCACCCCAATCCCCTCCAATAGTAAGATCGTTCCGGCTATTGGGATGGAAACCAATAGCCAGTTTTGCTTCTCTAAACGTCCCAGACTGTTTTGCAGCATTTTTTGTGTAATTGCACTTGTGTCTTTATTTTGTCGACCTATATCTTCCTTCCGTTTGGATTGATGCCAATGTTGAAAATAATTAAATTGGCAATGCCAAAACTGGCCAAGTTTTCTTTTCGTAAGGAAATATTAAGAAAAGTGATGATGCCTTTGGCTGAAAAAATGAGAGAGACCGGTAGATTTTCTACAGGCTACAAATAATCTTCGGCCAGTTTCCATGCCTGTACATGCTTAATTCCTTCATTTGGAGGCAATGCAACATCATCCAGTGAAACCACCACCTTTTCATAATTGTCCTTGATGGACCGCAACGGTGCATATTCACGCTCCACCGTCTGATCGTCGACCATGATGTAAGCACATTGCAGGTAAACCAATCTATCGCCTTTTCTGGCCACAAAGTCAACTTCTTTGTCCCGCATTGCACCCACATAAATATCGTAACCCGCACGGCGAAGTTCAAGGTATATCAGATTTTCCAGTTTATGGCCAGTACCATACCCAAAACCCATATATAGATAGTTCTTGAAAGACAGGTCGTTGATATAAAATTTGGTGTTGCCCGCTATTGTCTCCTTTCCTCTTATATCATAACGTTCTACTTTATGTACCAGGAATGTATCTTCTATGTAGCCAATATAGTTGGCCACCGTATCGTACGTCGTATTTCGCTTCCTGCTTTTGAAATAGTTGACAATGTTTGTAATGGATACCAAACTGGACGCGTTGTTAACCAGGTAGACAAAGACGTCTTCCAACAGTTTTGTGTCCTTTATACTGTACCGCTGTATGATGTCCCGAAGCAATACCGTGTCTTTAATGGCCGAGACATAGTTTCTTTTGGTTTCATCATTGGGCAGGACAAACAACTCAGGCAAGGCACCGCTTTCCATATAGTCAATATAGCTTTGTTTTGACGTTTCTTTCTTTGTTATGCCCAAGTATTCGCTGTAGCTGAACGGCAATATTTCAAAACTGACATACCGGCCAGACAACAGGGTTGCCAATTCCCCCGATAACATTTTTGAGTTGGAGCCACTTAGGAATATCTCACACTCCTCTGCGAAGTCCTGTGAATGGGAGTTAACAAAATGTTCCCACCCTTTCACGTTCTGTATTTCGTCTATGAAAAGGTATATCTTCCCTGAAGGAGAAACGGATTCTTTATAATACTTCAACAGCGCATCCAGATCCTTGTAGCTGTCTACAAAATCATAGTCCGTAAACTCCTTGTTTATGTATAATATGTTTTTGGGATTGACACCGCTTTCTATCAATCTATTGGCGATTTGACGCAGAAGGTAACTTTTCCCCGCACGACGTTGCCCCACCAGTACTTTTACCAACTTATTGCCAATGTAATCAAATATCCTATCGGTATAAGTTGTCCGCGGGAAACCCAGGGCGGGAACATTTCCTGACCAAAAGTTAAACTTTTTTATATTTGAAAATCTATCTTCCATAAAAGAATATTTATACAAATATGACAAATTATTCTTTCATGGAAGAATAATTTATAATTAATATATCCCCGCTGGTAATTCCTACAGCATAAAAA
>JAATFC010000233.1 GCA_015655435.1 Chitinophagales bacterium
GGTACTTTATATAATACCTATCAGTTCTTTATTCTTTATGCAAACGTGGACGGATTCTGTTTTGCAGAAGATTATATTCCGGTAAAAGACCGCCCCGAAATCGACCGATGGATATTGTCCAGCCTCAATACTTTGGTGCAAACGACATCTGATGCATTGAATGATTACGAACCGACAATTGCCGGACGGGCCATCGAAGAGTTCTTGGACGAACATCTGAGTAACTGGTACGTAAGACTTTGTCGCCGTCGTTTCTGGAAAGGAGAATACGAAGCGGACAAGATTGCGGCTTACCAGACTTTGTTTGAATGTTTGGAGACCATTACACGTCTCATTGCTCCAATATCTCCGTTCTTCAGCGATGAATTGTTCAAGCGTTTGAACGATATAAGCGGACGTTTCAACGCAGCATCTGTTCATCTTGTCGATTATCCTAAAGCGGATTTGTCCGTAATAGACAAAGATTTGGAAGAAAGGATGCAATTGGCACAGGATACTTCTTCCTTGATTTTGTCCATAAGAAAAAAGGTCAATATCAAAGTACGTCAACCATTACAAAAAGTAATGATTCCTGTATTGGACGCACACATGAAAACGCAATTTGAAAAGATAGAAGATCTAATCAAATCTGAAACGAACATCAAAGAACTCGAATATCTGGATGCGAGCCACAGCATCATCAGCAAAAAAGCAAAGCCCAATTTCAAAACATTGGGTGCGCGCATGGGCAAGTCCATGAAAGCTGTCGGTGCGACTATCAGCGCATTCTCTGCTGCGGATATTGCTAAAATGGAAGCGGAAGGTAAATACAGTTTGGATATTGATGGTCAACAAGTTGAGATAAGCTTGGATGATGTGGTTATCGCTGCTGAGGATATTCCGGGATGGAGCGTCGCCAGTAAGGGTGCATTGACTGTCGCATTGGATATCCAGGTTTCAGAAGCATTGGAACAAGAAGGTATTGCCAGGGAACTGGTAAACCGTATTCAAAATATACGTAAGGACGGCAAGTTCGAACTTACGGATCGGATTTTTGTCACAATTGTTGATAACCCGTTGGTTACACCGGCTATTGATACATTTAAAAGCTACATTTGCTCAGAAATTTTAGCAGATTCTTTGGATGTTGTCAATGCTGTCAACGATGGGACAGAGATCGATATTAATGGATCTAAGTTAAATATTAGTGTACAGTTAAAAGGTTAAATGTATGGCTACACCAAAAAAAGCCGCAACCGGCACCACTAAAAAAGCTGCACCCAAAGTTGCAGAAAAACAACCAGCTAAGCAGGTACAGAAAGTCGCGCCCTCTATAAAAGCGAAACAACCTGTCGCAAAAGCCAAAGTCGCCGCACCTAAAGTAGTTGCTCCAGCTCCGAAAAAGGAAGTAGAAACTAAAAAAGTTGTGGAAACCAAAAAGGTTATAGCGCCTAAAAAAGTAACGGAAGCTCCCAAAAAAGTGGAGACAAAAAAGGCGATAGCTCCTAAAATAGTAGAAACAAAAGCATCCAATAAAGGAAAATCAGAAATGGCAAAAGAAGTGAAAGTAAAAGTCCCTAAAACTACAGTTAAGACAAGCGTGCCTTATCAACCTACATACCAGCCTCTGGAAGAGCGAGTAGAAGAAACGGTGGTTGTTGCTTCTGTCGAAGGTCCATTGGTCAGATATAGCGATGCCGATCTTAACGAGTTTAAAGATATCATCAATAAAAAACTGGGTGATGCTAAAAGAGAACTTGCTTATCTGCAAGGTCTCATTACCCGAAAAGACCATCTGGGTGGAGAAGCGGACAGTCGTTACATGACGATGGAAGATGGAACGGTTAGTATGGAAAGGGAGCAGTTGAGTCAGATGGCCAGCCGTCAGATTTCCTATATTGACCATTTGGAAAAAGCCTTGATTCGTATTGAAAACAAGACTTACGGTATTTGTCGTGTTACTGGAAAGCTGATTGAGAAGGCGCGCCTTAAAGCCGTTCCTCACGCTACGCTAAGCTTGGAAGCTAAGATGGGTATGAAGAAATAAGAAAATGTCGGAAATAACCAGTTTGATTCATTTTTAAAGAAAGCAATATGCAAGAGTTAATCGATAAATTGGTAAAGGATGCCGGGCTAAGCGAAGAGCAAGCCCAGAAAGCAATTCTGTCTGTAATTGGTTACGTAAAAGAGAAATTCCCCATGCTGGAAGGTGCTGTTGACCAGATTTTTGGGAAAAGCAATTAAGTTTCTAGTATACACTATTGTATAAAAAAGAGCGAAGCCCAGGATATTCTGGGTTTCGCTCTTTTTTATGACACTTGAATAGAGATAATCATTTACTTGCAATAAGCGAAAACAGCAATTCTGGCTCGTTTGTAGTGATGAAATCAAATTTTAGGTCAAGGAACGACTGCAAATCCTCTTTCTTATTGACCGTCCATACGTTCAAGTCGACTTTTAGTTTTTTAGCCTCCACAATCCATTCCGGATGCTTTTGGAAAATGCTTAAATGATAGTCGATGCCATTTAGGTTGTCCGATTTGATTTTGGCAGGTGCGATGTCTCCGTTCAGATATTGAATGTTTGCATGCTTGTCCAATTCACGGACTTTTAGGCAAGCAGCATAATCGAAACTGATATAAACAACTAAATCCTGAGCATTCAACCTACGAACTTCGTCCATGCATTTTCGTGTCAATATGAGTGTTCTGTTGCTGTCAATGATGGATTTCTTTATTTCCAAAACAAGGCGTGTTTTGTTTTGTGATTTGCCTGTTTCCAGATATTCACGGAGCGTTGGGATACGTTCGCCATTGGATAATGGTTTTGCGGCTAATTGTGCAAATGTTGATTTTTCTATCATCATTCCTTGATAATCGTCGTTGTGACAGATAACCAAAGAATCGTCTGCCGTCAGGTGTACGTCAAATTCAGAACCGGTACATCCAATACGTATTGCTTCCTTTAACGAAGCAATTGAATTTTCCGGAATGTTGTGGGTCTTCCACGCACCGCGATGTGCAACAACTACATTTTTATTGAAATCCGTTTTCTCCATTTTTTTGAAGGTTTGGCAAGATGAAATTCCCAATGATAACGTAATCAACCCAACTATAAATTGCTTCATTTCCACGATATTTTTGCCCAATATAGACTAATTATACTTGGGGTTGTTTTGCTTTACAATTTAATAATATCGGATCGTCTGATAAGATTGGCATAAGACATTCTGTGTTTTTCTACGATTTAGGCAGACGTATGCCCAATATGGGAAATGGATATTTTGCTGAGTAGGAAAACATCAAGAGGGGAAGAAACATGAAAATCATATTTCTTCCCCTCTTGATGTTTTCGAAGGAAAAAACTGCTGTTGCCAGACTTTTATCGGGTTGTATAACCACCATTTGCAAAGATGGTTTGTCCCGTAATCCACCAACCGTCCGTAACTAGAAATTCTATCAGCGGAGCAATGTTCTTGATGTCGGTAAGTCCACCAAGCGCAGCGGCGGATTTGTGGTAAGCAACGGCATCATCGTTTTCCTGTCCATAAAAGAAAGGTGTGTCCATGGGACCAGGAGCGACTGCTGTAACCGAAATTCCTCGAGCACCAAATTCTTTAGAAGCGGCTCTTGTAAAGTGTTCCACAGGAGCTTTCATTCCTTCGTAAGTGGAATACAAACCTGTATATGCCGCCAGCAATGAGGTTACGATAGTGCATATTTTACCGTTGTCGTTCAGTTTTTTGCCCGCTTCCTGTATGAAGAAATAGGCAATTTTGGAGTTGATGTCCGACATGCTGTCGTATTCTGCTTCCGTTGTATCGACAAAAGGTTTCTTCAACACTTTTCCTACTGTATTGATGGCGATATCAATGCCTCCATATTTAGCGATGGTTTCGTCAAAGAATTTGGAAATGTTTTTGACATCGGTAAGATTGCCTTGAAACAGGAACGCTTCTGCTCCGTTGGACTGTACATCTGCAAGCGTCTGTTCTGCCTCGGCTCTAGTGCTTTCACTGTTGTAATGGATAGCTAGTTTTGCTCCTTTTTTAGCAAAATCCCTGCTTAACAATCCGCCTAAGTTTTTTCCGCCTCCGGCAATTAGTACTACTTTTCCTTTTACGTCGTTATGTGCCATAATTTTTGTTTTTAGATGAATATGATAGGTTAAAATTCGGACTATTTATTGGTTGAGTGCTGGTGAACTTTTCTCTTTTATTTCGTTACGGTATTGGGTAGGTGTGCTACCTGTGTATTTTTTGAAAAATTTAGTAAAATTGGACGGGTCGTAAGTAAACTTAAATGCAATATCTGAAATCGTTAGGTTTGTTTTTTCCAAAAGCATTTTGCTTTTGCTGATTATTTTTTGCATATAGAAATGACAAGGGTGCTCACCTTTTGTCGTTTGGATGATTTTGATAAGCTGCTTTTGCGAGACAAAGAGAATTTTGGCAATATCAACAAGTTCTAACATTTTGTCCGTCTTTCCGTCTATTAATTCGTCCAGATGCTTATCCAAAAAGTCAAAGTATTGTCCAGTGATAAGCTCATTTCTTTCTGCGGTGTCGGATTGGTTTAATGTGATAGGATAAGTTTTTGGCATAAGGTAAAGTTATTGAACTAAAAGGTGTAAATAAAGTTATCGCTTATTGATGGAATTGTTGTAATATTATTTAGGAAAAACTATTAATTGATTACGCTGCGCAAATCCACTATAAATACACAGGAGGACAGCTTGTGGATTGGCGATTGCGAGGCATTCTCTCTCCATTGTTTGTATCGCTTTCCGAACGCTTGAATATATTGAGTTTGGTCGTCAATCCTATTGCAAATGAATAAAACTCTTGATGCGTATATAAGCATTAGGCTTCCTTCCGCAAAGAGTGTGCATATTTAATGCCGACACCGACCGAAATGCTTAGAACCGGAGGGGCTTTAGTGTAGCAACGTAGGCTAGTATGATTTCCAACAAACCTAAAACAAACAAAAAAGGAGAGAGTGTTATTTTTTTCACTAATCATCAATATAAGTTATGAAAAAACACGTTAGCATCTTATCCCAATATGCTCGCAGCTTTCTCAACGCCAGTAATCAACTTGTCGATTTCCGCTTTGGTATTGTATAATGCAAAAGACGCACGAACGGTGCCGGCAATACTAAAAATATCCATCAAAGGCTGTGTGCAATGGTGTCCTGTCCGAACTGCAATTCCTTGTTTATCTAACAGTTCTCCCAAGTCGAAAGGATGGATTTTACCTACTAGAAAAGAGATTGCGCCTGCCCGGTTTTTTGCTTCGCCGATAAAACGGATATTAGGAATATTTCGAAGTTGTTCGACCGCATATTGGATAAGGTAGTGTTCCCATTTTTGGATGTTTTCTATGCCGAGTTTGGTCATATAGTCAACAGCTTCGCCCAATACAATCGCACCTGAAATATCAGGCGTTCCCGCTTCAAATTTGAACGGAATGACGTTGTATTCGGTTTTTGCAAAAGTTACTTCTTTAATCATATCGCCACCGCCTTGGTAAGGAGGTAATTTGTCCAACCATTCCGTTTTTCCATACAAGCAACCAACCCCGGTCGGGCCATACATCTTGTGTCCGGAGAAAGCGACAAATTCCGCATCCAAATCCTGTACGTCCAATGGTATGTGCTGAACCGCTTGAGCGACATCTACCAATACGGGAATATTGCGTTGATGTGCTTTTACTATGATTTCTTTTATAGGGTTTACCGTTCCCAAAGTATTGGAAACGTAAGTGATGGAAAGGAATTTCAATTTTGGCGTATCAATCAATTGGTCGAAAGCCTCCATGTTCAGTTCGCCATTTTCATGAATGGGAATGACCTTGAGTTCTCCACCGTGTTCTTCGCAAGTAATCTGCCAAGGAACGATATTGGAATGGTGTTCCATAGCTGAAATCAATACGATATCGCCTTCTTTCAAAAAACGACGACCGAAACAGTTCGCCACCAAGTTGATACTGTCTGTAGTCCCTTTTGTAAAAATGACTTCCTTGTCGGATTTTGCGTTGATGAAATGCGCGATTTTTCGGCGGGCAATTTCGTAGGCTTCAGTAGCTTCCTGACTGAGCAGATGCACGCCACGATGCACGTTGCTGTTGTATTTGCGATAATAGTCTTCTAGTTTGTCGAGGACAGACAACGGTTTTTGTGTAGTGGCAGCATTGTCCAGATAGACGAGCGGTTTACCGTATATTTTTTCGTCCAATATGGGAAAATCCTTTCTGATTGCCTCAATATCCCAATCTGTACCGTTCATTGTCTATTCTTTTAAAATGAGATTGAGATTGCTTCGCCTCGTCATTGCGAGCAGAGCGAAGCAATCTCAATAATATGTTTTTTGTTTAACCTCATCACTTCTCCTTTAGGAGAAAATGCCCTGAAGAAACTATATCGTCACGTTTGCCTGAGCAATTGTAGCAGAAACTTTTTCTTCTACATGATTTCTCAGTGCCTCGTTTGGAATCTTGGAAGTCACGTCATTGGCAAATGCAATGACCAGCATCGCACGCGCATGTTCTTCCGAAACGCCTCTGGACTGCAAATAAAACAGTGCTTCTGCATCATATTGACCAATAGTCGTACCGTGGCTACATTTCACGTCATCCGCATAGATTTCCAGTTGTGGTTTGGAATGTACAACGGAATCATTGGAAAACAGCATGTTGTTATTGGACTGATATGCGTTGGTTTTTTGAGCGTCTTCATGTACATAAATCCGTCCGTTGAAAACGGCTTTTCCGCCCTCAATCATTACGCCTTTGTACAACTGATTGCTTTCGCAATGTGGGAACAGATGGTCCACAAGAGAATGGTTGTCAATCAACTGATTTTTACCAGCCAGATACAAACCGTACATGTGCGTTTCTATATTGGAACCTTCCAATTCTACATTCAAGTTGTTACGGATGATTGCCGACTGAGGAATGCTGTAGATATAATTGGCATAATGGCTGTCTTTTTGTTGTGTTACCTGCGTGTGGTTAACGACACGTTCGGCGTTTTTTCCATTTTGGAAAATGGAATGCGTCAAAGAACCATTCGAATCAACAAACAAGTCAGAAACGCTGTTGATGAAATACAATTTGTCGCCGGCACAAGTGTAGGTTTCCACGATTTCTATCTGCGCACCTTTGTTTACCACGACCATATTTCTTGGTTGCAAAAACACATTTTCGGAATATCCGTAAATATTAAAAACATGTATTGGTTTGTCCAATATCGCGTTTGCAGCTATTTCAATATAAAAACCATCAGAAAACATCGCAGTGTTCAACGCAGCCAAACTGTTCATTGGCTTTTCGATATCCAAACGGTTATTGATTTTATCCAAAAAAGTGCTGTCCTCACTTATCTCAGCCAAAGGCCTTATGCTTATCGTATTGGATTGGGGTAGATTGCTAAATTCTTCGCTCAATACGCCGTTTACGACAACCAGCTTGTATGCATCCAAATCCTCAATCTCACCTTCTTCAATACAGGCTTTTATTTCGTTAGCGTCCAAACTGCCCAAACCTTCATTGACAACGACAAAATTATCGTTCAAAAAAGGTCGAAGATTGGTAAAACGCCAATATTCGTCTTTTATCGTCGGGAAACCGTTTTTCCTGAAAGCTTCCATTGCTTTTGCACGCACCGGATTGGCGATTTTCACGTCACCAAAACTTTCAATCAATTGGTCGTATAATGTAGAGGTACTCACCACCATAATCTTCGTTTAATTGACAATTGACGATTAGCAATTCTCAATGAATTTATTTTTGAAAAATATTTATAATTGGAAGAATGACAATGAGTTACAAATATCTCTTAACATTGTCAACAGTCAATTATTAATTGTCCAACGCAACCGATTCTTGTTTCAGCCAATCATAACCTTTTTCTTCCAGCTCAAGCGCTAGCTCTTTTGTTCCTGTTTTTATGATTTTCCCGTTCCACAATACGTGGACGAAATCAGGAACGATATAGTTCAGTAAACGTTGGTAGTGCGTAATCAATACAAATGCATTGTCTTTGCTGCGCAATTTGTTGACGCCGGCGGAAACGATACGCAAAGCGTCGATATCCAAACCGGAATCCGTTTCGTCCAATATGGATAATTTAGGTTCCAGCATTGCCAATTGCAAAATCTCGTTACGTTTCTTTTCTCCACCGGAAAATCCTTCGTTCAAAGAACGATTCACCAATTTAGCGTCAAACTCTACTAATTTTTGTTTTTCACGAGTCAACTGCAAAAACTCTTTTGGAGTCAACGGCGGTAAACCATGATGTCCACGCACGTCGTTGACCGCCGTTTTCAAAAAGTTGATATTAGAAACCCCGGGAATCTCAACAGGATATTGGAACGCCAGAAAAACGCCTTCGCGCGCACGGATTTCCGGAGCCATGTCCAATAGGTCTTTTCCGTTAAAAATGACCTCGCCTTCCGTTACTTCATATTCCTCACGACCTGCCAATACGGAGGCTAAAGAGCTCTTACCCGAACCGTTGGGTCCCATAATTGCATGCACTTCTCCCGCTCCGACCTCAAGGTTAATACCCTTCAATATCTCTTTGCCGGCTACGTTGGCATGTAAATTTCTAATACTTAACATTACAATTTGATGGTTTTAGAATTTGATGATTTGAAAATGATAGGATTTGAGAGCAACCAACCATCATCAATATCTAATTATTTATTTTAAAAGTTTAGTGATATCTATAAAAATTAACCAACACTTCCCTCCAAAGTCAAAGACAACAATTTTTGTGCTTCCACCGCAAATTCCATTGGAAGATTGTCTAATACTTCACGAGCATAACCATTCACAATCAATGCAACCGCTTGTTCTGTATCGATTCCCCTTTGGTTCAGGTAGAAAATCTGGTCTTCGCCAATCTTGGAAGTCGTTGCCTCGTGTTCCAGTTTCGCTGTCGGGTTTTTGGATTCAATATAGGGAAACGTATGCGCACCGCAACGGTCGCCAATCAACAAGGAATCACACTGCGTGAAATTCCTCGAATTGTCCGCTTTCGTACCCAAAGAAACCAAACCGCGATAGCTGTTCTGGCCATTTCCTGCAGAGATACCTTTGGAAATGATACGGCTGCGAGTATTGCGTCCAATATGCGTCATCTTCGTTCCGGTATCCGCAATCTGTTTGTTTTTGGTAACGGCAACAGAGTAAAATTCACCTACGGAATTGTCGCCCTGCAAGATTACGCTTGGATATTTCCATGTAATTGCCGAGCCCGTTTCCACCTGCGTCCAGGATATTTTGGAATTGACACCACGGCAAGCACCGCGTTTCGTTACGAAATTGTAGATACCCCCTTTTCCTTCCTTGTCACCGGGATACCAGTTCTGAACGGTGCTATATTTTATTTCAGCATTGTCTAAAGCTATCATTTCAACAACTGCTGCATGCAATTGATTTTCATCACGTTGTGGAGCAGTACAACCTTCCAAATAGCTTACATAACTGCCTTCGTCAGCGATGATTAAGGTACGTTCAAATTGACCTGTGTTTTCTGTATTGATACGGAAATAAGTGGACAGTTCCATAGGGCAACGAACGCCTTTCGGTATGTAAACAAAAGAACCGTCGGAGAATACCGCACCGTTCAGTGCCGAAAATATATTGTCGGTGTGTGGAACGACAGACCCCAAATATTTGCGTACCAAATCCGGATGCTCGCGTATCGCCTCGCTCATGGAGCAAAAGATGATTCCAAGTTCTTTCAGTTTCCCCTTGTATGTCGTAGCGACCGAAACACTGTCAAAAACCGCATCTACGGCAACACCAGCCAATTGTTTTTGTTCGTTTAACGGGATGCCCAGTTTTGCAAAAGTTGCCAATAATTCCGGGTCAACCTCGTCCAAACTCTCAAATTTCTTCTTGGTTTTGGGCGCAGCATAATACGAAATCCCCTGAAAGTCAATCGGTGGCATTTCAAAATATTGCCATGTAGGCATCTGAAGTTTCTGATATGACAGATAGCCTTTCAATCGCCATTCCAACATCCATTCCGGCTCTTCTTTCTTTCCGGAAATAAAACGTATTGTGTCTTCATTCAGACCCACTTTCGCTATTTCCATATCGATATCCGTCACAAAACCATATTCATAGTCCTGTGTCGCCAGTTTTTCCAATATTTCGTCGTCGCTCTTTGCCATTCACTTAAAAATTAAAAATCTCTCCAAATTTTATTTCAAGAAAAATACTAAAGCCAGTGTATTTTTCATACTAACCAAACGGAAAAATAGCTCTGTGGTTAGATTTTATTATTCCTAAACTGCGAAACTCTCACCGCAACTACAAGTGCGCGTCGCATTTGGATTGTTGAAATACAACCCTTTTCCGTTCAGTCCACCAGAGTAATCCAGTTCCGTACCGTATAGGTACAAAAGGCTCTTCATGTCCACCACGACTTTAATGCCGTTGTCTTCGGAAATCTGGTCAATGTCCTTCAACACATGGTCGAAATCCATCTGGTATGCCAAACCGGAACATCCGCCGCCCTTAACTCCAACACGTACAAACGAACCCTCCGGCATGTTTTGGTCTTTCATCAACTTCATGATAAAATCCCTAGCCGAATCAGATACCGTTATTGCCTGTTCTACATCAGTTGTCATAATCTTCGGTTTTTAATCGTCAATATACTTTTCCTGTCCGAATGGCAAAAATACAAAATTAATCGCCCGCCTTCAAATCTGCAAAAGCTATATTGGTATTTATATTATTTATTTTTAGATTCAACGAGCAACGCGGCCATTTTTTCGAGCTTGTGCTTGTATAATTCGCTTATTTCCCCGCCATCGAATAGGTCATTTCGGACAATAGGAACGGAATAAGGCAGCACCCAGGCGCGCAGTGCTTTGGCGACGTTGTCCATGGAGTTGATTCCCAGCATTGCCTGACCGCCATCTGCCCAGCAGACAAGCCCGATTACCTTATTGGTCAGATATGGCTGTTCGTCCCTAGCCGTGATTTCCAACCAGTCCAGGCAGTTCTTCATTGCGCCGGGCATACTTCCATGGTACATGGGCGCCAACCAAACATGGATGTCTGCTTTTTTGAATTTTACAGCCATTTCTTTTATATTCTCGGAAATATTACTGAAGTTGGTATGCAGCATCGGCAGACCGGCTTCCGCTAGATTGAACGTATCTACTTCCACGCCAGATGTATTGGTAAATACTTTTTTCAGATAAGATTCAATGCGCTCGGCTGTCGTGCCGCCAGCTTTTCCCTCCAATCCAATACCATTGAATATTAAAGCGTTCATTTTTTTTAGGTAAAATTTTGTGCAAAGATAACTCGATTAAACAGTCGTTTAACCATAAAATAGGTCATTGACAATCGTTTGACAATAAATAGATAATTTTTAACATTCAATGTCTAATATTTGATAAATTGCAGCGTATTAACCACTTACCAAACCAACTCGCCCATCTTTCTGCTCATGGATATTGACCTGAAGTACCTGATTGTAGAGGATAATGTGCTGGA
>JAATFC010000031.1 GCA_015655435.1 Chitinophagales bacterium
CAACATCATTGTCTTTATTGGATGCGGCTGTCAGGTCTACTTCATATCCAAGTTGGTTTCTTATTCCGGTTTTGGTTTTAATTAATTTGGCTTCGTGGTTCAATTTATTGTTTTCAATGGCGAAAATCTTGATAGTGTGATAACTTAGCAGAGAAGCTAGAATTGCTTTGCTTTGCGCCAGATAGAATTTTTTATTTTCCGATTCAATATCATTGATTTGATAATAAAAGTTTTTGGGGTCCAATTCGTCCGCTGCAGGCTCTGTTTCAGCATAGACTTTACCATTATTTTCATATAGGTAAACGTTTTTAAAGAAATGCATCGTTCCTCCTCTCCGAGTATCCCAAGAATATATCCTAAATTTCTTGTCCTGGGAAGTTGCAATGATCAACCCTTTTTCTTTCAGGGATTCGAAACCGTATTTTAAAGTCTGTAGATTTGAGGATGCATATTGAAAAAGTAGCTTTTCAAATTTTTCGTTTGCATCAAATAACGAATCGGGCGAATCCCTTTTGCTACTTTGTTCATAAGAAGACCAGTATTCTATTTTCTGAAAAGCATTTTTTAGTTGATTCTCAATTTTTGAAAAATCTTGTCCTTGTGCAATATTTACTATTGCGAGGAATGCAAAAAGATAAATAACGTTCTTCATTTGCTAATATTTTCTAATGTCTACTCTTGTTATGCCTTGCCAATATATCCACCACACGGCTGTTCTGCATGATGCCGGGGTTGAGTTCCAATACTTTTCTGAACTGGCGTGGAGCTTGGTTCATGCCGAGTTCAAGTTGTTGTAGAGCTTCCTTGTTTTTGGCTTGTGCAAATAAAGTCATGGCAATATAGAAATGGAAAATAGGCTTGCCGGATGTGGCTTCCAACGCCAGAAAGGCTTGATGTTCCGCTTCTTCGTAAAATCCTGCGACGTACATCCCACGTATCAATAGTTCCCAGCCAGGGATGTTTTTTGGTTTTTGCTTGATGGCAATACCAAAATGATAAATGGCTTCGCTGTGTTGGTTTTGCAGCAAGAGGCATTCGCCCAGAGCTAAGTAGCATTCGGAAGTGGATGCTATCTGTAAGGCGGTTTCCAAGGATTTGACAGCACTTGCCCAGTTCTGTTCATCCATGTAGGTCAAGGCAATTTTGTAGTACAGCTTTTGGTCTTCGGGCTGCATATGGGATGCTTTGCGGTAGTTGAGACGTGCCAAAGCATAGTTCTGTAGCTTGTGATAACAATGTCCAATAGCTTCGTACAGAATATCTTCCGGTCTTGTCAGTTCGATGACTGTTGTCAAGGACTCGATAGCTTGTTTGTATTTACGCAAACGACTATATACGTCGCCCAGATTCCTGTAGGCAATATCAAATTTTTCGTTGATGGCAATTGCGTATTGGTAAGCGTCGATAGCTTTTTCGTATAGTTTCAACCCTTGAAAAGCTGCAGCAAGGTTGAACCAAGCCAGTTCATTGTAGGGGTTGTCTTCAATTATTTTCTGGTGGATACGGATGGATTCTTCAAAACGACCGGAGAACTCTGCCCAATAGCAGATTTTGTATAAGGCGACTTCGTCATTAGGCGTGATGTCCAATATCATCCGAAGGCAGTCAAATACCATGTCAAAAATCTCGTAGTCATCAAAAACATCCACGTATTCGAACAAAATATCCAGTTTGTCGTCTCCGTCAAACAGGCTCAGCGAATATTCGAAAACCTCGTATGCCTCTTCCAGTTCGTTTAGTGCCAATAGCGCATCAACTTTTAGGATGTAGATATTGAGGTCGTCGCTATTGAGGAGAACTGCCTGTTCCAATAGTTCCAGAGAATGGGAATATTTCCTGTCGGCAATCAGCAGGTCGGCATGTTTGACCATCAACTCGGCGGAAAAAGGGTAGTATTCCCGAGCCGTGACCGCTACTTCCAGCGCTTTACGCAGGTTTTGCAATTCGTCAAAATAGTCGATAAGTATTTCGAAAGAAGTTTCGCTCAGCAATTTGCCCGTGTTTCCTGTTTTGAGCTCGTCGTATTGCTTCAAAATTTCAGTAATGGATTCCATTTCCTGATTGTCGTCGTAATCCAAGAATTCTTCCTCCATAAAATATTTTTTGCCGTTCAGATACCGAAGTGTTCAAATCTTAGCTAAGTAAAAAAGAATATGCAATACCACCAAGTTTTCGGCCTCTTAATTTAAAATTTGTTCGTTTGCCGATAAAAACATGCATTTTATCTTTTTTTTACAATTTTGATAACAGTTTTAGCTGTTTGTATTTTTTATTTATGTACTTTTGCAATTAGTATATGCACAGAAATAAACACATATTGTTGATATTGGTTCTTTTGGTAAGCTTTGGCATCCAAAAAACGTCTGCTGCATTTATTATCGATGACGATGGTGCGAAGAAAGAAAACAAATACACGTTGAAACAATTGCACCGCACAGAAACACCGTTTTCGCTATCTTATTTAAGTAAGAAGAAATGGTCATTGGACTTGGGTAATACATTGTATAGCTTACCTCCGTTGAATGCTGCTCCTGCAAATACTGTGGAAGTACAGTCTCCCGTAATGTTGCAAAAAGGGCACACCATGTATATATATAACTATAAATACAAGGTACAGTCCAGCAATCCCCTGCCAATATTTAAAACGCCTTCTCGGGCGGATTATAAGTAAAAATAATTTTTACAGTTAAGTTTTTTATTATACTTTTGCAATCCTTTCACCAGGTAGCAGTAATGGTAGCTGTTTCCTTTTGTTAAAAAATATACTAGAACAAGGTTTTATAAATTATTAAAAAATGAAGCGTACATTCCAACCGCATAATCGTCGTCGTAAATCAGTTCATGGTTTTCGTGAACGTATGTCCACTGCCAATGGTCGTAAAGTCCTGGCTCGTCGTCGTGCCAAAGGCCGTAAAAAATTAACAGTATCCAGCGAAAAATCGTTGAAATAATTGATGTTGTTTTAATAACAATTTCATGTAAAAGCTCCATTCAATGGAGCTTTTTTATTTATTTGCATTCTCTTTTTTTAGATTTTTACTTGATATAGACAAATGCATCAATCATGAAGATTAGCTTTAAAAACGATTACAGCGAAGGATGCCATCCTGCTATTTTGCAAAAAATAATGGACTCCAATATGGAGCAGGACGAAGGTTATGGAATGGATCAATATAGCCGGGATGCTCGACGTTTTATCTCGGAAAAAATTGGAATAAATGAAGAGCAGATACATTTTATTTCGGTCGGTACGCAGACTAATCTTTTGGCATTAAGTGCGTTATTGAAACCCTACGAATATGTCATCGCTGCGGAATCGGGACATATTGTCTATGTCGAAGCGGGTGCTATCGAGGCTATCGGACACAAAATAATCCATCTGCACACACAGCCGGATGGAAAAATCAGAACGGAAGATCTCGATGTTTTCTTCGGAAAAATGTCCGAAATCCACAATATACAAATACCTCGTTTGTTGTATATTTCCAATACAACGGAATTAGGTGGAGTTTACAGTAAGGAAGATTTGCAGCAATTATTTGCATATTGCAAGCGCAAAAATCTGTTGCTGTACATGGACGGTGCTCGTTTGGGTTCTGCAATGACTGCAAGTGGTCTGACGCTCAAAGATATTGCAACTTATACCGACGCATTTTATATTGGGGCAACTAAGAACGGTGGGATGATGGGAGAGGCTTTGGTCTTTTGCCGTCCTGAACTGAACGAAGGTTTTTCTATTTTACAAAAACAACGCGGTGCTACGCTTGCAAAAGGGCGTTTTCTGGGAATACAGTTTGCAGAGTTGTTCAGGGATGACCTTTATTTGCAACTAGCGGAGCATGCCAACAAAATGGCAACCATCCTAGCTGATGCTATCCATGCGGCAGGGTTTGATTTTTTGTCTGTTCCGGTTTCCAATCAGATATTTCCGATATTGCCCAATATTGTGATGGACAGGTTGGCTGAACGATATGCATTTTATCCCTGGAAAAAAATAGACAGTGACTTCACTGCCATACGTTTAATTACGTCTTGGGCGACCAAGGAGGAAAACGTTCATGCGTTTGTCGAGGATTTGCAATCTTTGACATGATGAGGACGCATTTCCTTTATCTTTACAAAACCGCCATCTAAAATGCTGAAATGCTGAAAGAAGAAATCAGAAAAAAAGCAAGCACGTACAAAAATGATTTTATTGCCATCAGGCGACACCTGCATAGCCATCCTGAACTGAGCTATCAGGAAATGGAAACCTCAATTTTTGTACAAAAACAACTCACACAGTTTGGGATTCCGTTTGAAATAATGGCAGATACTGGGGTTGTCGGTCTTATAAAAGGCAAAAATCCAGACTCCAGAGTCATTGCTTTGCGTGCAGACATGGACGCGTTGCCGATTGAAGAAAAAAATGATATTGATTTTAAATCGCAAAACCTAGGAGTCATGCACGCTTGCGGGCATGACGTACATACGACCTGCCTATTGGGCGCTGCCCGCATCCTTTCCGAATTAAAAGAGGAATGGGAAGGTACGGTCAAATTGATTTTCCAACCCGGGGAAGAAAAAAATCCAGGAGGCGCGAGCCTAATGATAAAAGCCGGTGTATTGGACAATCCAAAACCGCAGGGAATTTTCGGTCTGCATGTGCATCCGCTTTTGCCGGTAGGGAAGTTGAGTTTTCGTGAGGGAAAATGTATGGCAAGTGCAGATGAACTTTATTTTACCATAAAAGGAAAAGGCGGTCACGCTGCGCAACCTGACCTAACCGTAGATACAGTATTGGCTGCATCACAACTAGTTGTCAATATGCAACAAATCATCAGCCGAAACCGTAATCCTTTCTCGTCGTCTGTGTTGTCCATCTGCAGTTTTCAGGGTGGTTATACGACCAATGTGATTCCCAGCGAAGTGCAATTGAAAGGGACATTTCGGGCAATGGATGAAGATTGGCGTTTTCGGGCGCATGAGCTGATTAAAAATGAAGCAAACGGAACGGCTCTTGCAACTGGTGCAACAATTGAGACTTTGGTAGATGTCGGCTATCCTTCCGTGGACAATAATCCAGCTTTGACAAAAGTTGGTCGCTCTATTGCAGAAGATTATTTAAGTGAGGAGAATGTCGAGGAGACTGAGTTGCGAATGGGCGCGGAAGATTTTGGATATTATACACAGGCGATACCCGGATGCTTTTTCCGTCTAGGTGTCCGCAACGAAGCCAAAGGCTATATCAACAATGTACATACACCCAATTTCATGGTGGATGAAGATGCCATAGAAATAGGAATGGGTATGATGGCGCTATTGGGAGCTACCGCCAAAATATAAAATTAGAAGTTAAAACAAAAGATAGTTATGTCAAACAAATTGCAGATGGACCAGGCTCTGGAATACCACGCATCCGGAAGGCCGGGGAAAATAGAGGTCGTCCCGACAAAAGAAACAAAAACGCAAAGAGACCTCTCTTTGGCGTATAGTCCGGGAGTTGCTGTTCCTTGTCGAGCCATCGCAAAGAACAAAGAAGATGTATACAAATACACGGCGAAAGGAAATCTCGTAGCCGTCATTAGCAACGGAACTGCTGTTTTGGGTTTGGGTGATATTGGACCTGAAGCAGGGAAACCCGTGATGGAAGGTAAAGGTGTATTGTTCAAGATATTTGCAGATATTGATGTATTTGACATTGAAATAGACGAAAAAGACCCCGAAAAATTTGTTCAGATTGTGAAATCACTCGAACCAACTTTCGGTGGCATCAACTTGGAAGACATCAAGGCCCCCGAATGTTTTTATATTGAAAAACACTTGAAAGAGCAGATGAGCATTCCGTTGATGCACGACGACCAGCACGGAACGGCTATCATCAGTGCCGCAGCCTTGGTCAATGCCTTGGAAATACAGGAAAAAAGTATCGAAAATGTACATTTTGTCATAAGTGGAGCGGGCGCAGCGGCTATGGCCTGTGTTCAGATGTATGTAGCGATGGGTGCTAATCCAGCCCATTTTACAATGTTTGATATTGATGGTGTTTTGCATAAGGGACGGACGGATTTGGATGAAATAAAACAGAAATTCGCTATTGATAATGCCAATATAACTTTGGCCGATGCCATGAAAGGCGCGGATGTGTTTTTGGGATTGAGTGCCGGAAATCTTTTGAGTCAGGATATGGTAAAATCCATGGCGCCCAAACCTATCGTATTTGCCATGGCTAACCCTGACCCTGAGATTACATACGAAGCAGCGACCGAAGTGCGGGACGATATCATCATGGCAACGGGTCGTACCGACTATCCCAATCAGGTAAACAATGTATTGGGATTTCCCTACATTTTCCGAGGGGCGTTGGACGTGCGCGCTACTGCCATCAATGAAGAAATGAAAAAAGCGGCGGCTCGTGCTTTGGCTGATTTGGCAAAAACTCCAGTTCCCGATATTGTAACCATGGCTTACGAAAAGAAACAGATGTCTTTCGGACCGGAATATATCATTCCAAAACCTTTAGACCCTCGTTTATTGTCAACGGTTGCTCCTGCCGTGGCGAAAGCTGCTATTGAAAGCGGCGTGGCTCAGGCTCCGATTACGGATTGGGATGCTTATACTATCGAGCTCAACAAACGTCTTGGTCTGGACAATCAATTGATTCGTATCATTGGTGCTAAGGCGCGTAAAGCTCCGAAACGTATAGTGTTTGTGGAAGCCGACAATATCAAAATACTGAAAGCAGCAAGCCTTTCTTATGATGAAGGTATTTGTTTTCCAATATTGCTGGGGCCGGTTGACAAAATCAAGAAAATGGCGGAAGAAGAGGGAATTGATATTTCTGAATTTCCAATCATCAACCCGATTGATGACGAACAAGACGAAACGAGAAGCCGCTATGGTACCCGCTATTATGAAAAACGCAAACGTAAAGGTTCCAATAAATATGAGAGTGCGAAGATTATGCGTGACCGCAACCATTATGGAGCGATGATGGTGGAGATGGGAGATGCAGACAGTATGATTTCTGGTTTGACTAAAAAATACACTTCTGCCATACGTCCTGCATTGACTATTATCGGAACGAAACCTGATGTTAAACGTATTGCTGGAATGTACATCGTGCTGACTTCTAAAGGACCTTTGTTCATGGCGGATACGACTATCAACTTGGAGCCGACGGCGGAAGAGTTGGCAGATATCACACTACTTGTCGCAAAGGAAATCCAGAGTTTCAATATCACACCTAAAATAGCCATGATTAGCCACAGCAATTTCGGTAGTACGGAATCTGAAGAGGCAAAACGTATGGCAAAAGCTACACAGTTGGTAAAAGAGCGCAATCCGGATTTGATAATCGACGGTGAGATGCAGGCTTGGCTACCATTTGACCAGGAAGTGATGAAGGAAAATTATGATTTCAGTTCGCTTGTAGGTCAGAATGTCAATACGCTCATTTTCCCAAATCTAACAGCGGGAAATGCTGCCTATAATTTGTTGAACAAAGTAGGCGGTTGTGATTTAATCGGACCGATATTGGTAGGATTGAACAAACCTGTACACGTCTTGCAATTGGGAAGCGATGTCCGCAGTATCATCAATACGGCGAGTATCGCGGTAGTCGATGCACAACTGGAAGACCAGCAGCAGGACAAGAGTTGCAAAGATGGCATTAAGAGCAGTGCCTATTGGCAAAAACTAAAAGACAAGCTAGGTTACAATTAAAATTAAAACTTTTTTTAGGCATTTTCTGTGTTTCTTTGCCGAAGCCGTACCAGAAAAATTTTAGATGTTTACAGAATTTCTTACACAGTTTGGAAAGTATCTATTGATGTTAAAATCAATGGTGGGTATTCCCGAAAACAAAAAAATGTATTGGAAGGAATACATGCAGCAGTGTGTGGAAATTGGTGTCGGTTCTTTGGCGATTGTCGTTATTATTTCGTTTTTTCTTGGCGCGGTAACTACGGTGCAGACTGCATATCAGCTTGTCAGTCCGATGGTGCCCGCGCAGACTATAGCTCAGATTGTAAGGGACAGTATCCTTTTGGAATTGTCCCCTACGGTTTTGAGTATTGTATTGGCTGGAGTCGTCGGAAGTAAGATTGCCAGTGAATTGGGCAATATGCGCTCAACCGAACAGATTGATGCTTTGGAAATCATGGGTATCAATCCCGCTGCTTATATGGTGTGGCCTAAGATTGCTGCTTCTCTAACTATTATTCCATGTTTGATTGTGCTTTCCTGCGTTATCGGGATGCTCGGTGGACGTGTCGCCGGGTCAGCTTCGCATATATTGGCGAGCAATATTTTTGACCAGGGATTACGCCAAAATCTCAATCTTTTCAATATCTGGTTCATGCTTATTAAGGCTTATGTGTTTGCCTTTTTGGTCGGAAGCATTGCTGCTTTTTTTGGTTTTACGGTTAATGGTGGCGCACTGGAGATTGGTCGTGCAAGTACCAAAGCCGTTGTCGTGACTTGTATCAGCATATTGGTCGGCGACTATGTATTGTCTGCTTTACTTTTATAATTTCTCCTACTTTCTTCTTTTCCCAATACGTAACTTTGTTGTATGATAAGCAAAGACGTGATTATTATTGGGGCAGGTCCTATTGGATTGAGTTGTGGGATTGAAGCCCAAAAGGCAGGATTGGATTATCTCATTATCGATAAAGGAACTTTGGTCAATAGTTTGTTCAACTACCCGTTGTTCATGCGATTTTTCTCTACGGCGGAACGTTTGGATATTGGCAGATTGCCGTTCATGTGCATCGCTCCCAAACCAGGGAGGCAGGAAGCATTGGAATATTATCGCAGTGTTACGGAATATTTTAAACTCAATATCCATTTGTTTGAAAAAGTATTGGCTGCACAAAAAAACGAATCAGGAAATTTTATAGTCACGACTTCCAAAGAAACTTACCAGGCAAAAAATATTATAGTCGCAACTGGATTTTATGATTTTCCGATGTATCTAAATGTACCCGGAGAAGATTTGCCAAAAGTCCGCCATTACTATAAAGAGCCACATGAATACGCTTTTCAAAAAGTTATAGTTGTGGGTGCAAGCAATTCTTCTGTAGACGCAGCTTTGGAAACTTGGCACAAAGGTGCGGAAGTGACAATGGTTGTTCGTGGTGCGGAAATTGGAAATCGTGTAAAGTATTGGGTGAAACCTGATATTGAAAACCGTATAAAAGAGGGAAGCATTCGCGCACTATACGATTCCAATATAGTTGAAATAAGAGAAAAGGAAGTTGATATCATGACACCGGAAGGCTTGATAACATTGGAAAACGATTTTGTATTGGCATTGACGGGCTATCGTCCCGACTTTTCTTTTTTGGAAAAAATAGGAATTGAACTAGACGGCGAAACGAAAAGACCTCATCATAATACGGAAACGATGGAAACGAATGTTTCCAATCTTTTCTTGGCTGGCGTTGTATGCGGAGGGCTGGAGACACATCTTTGGTTCATTGAAAATTCCAGAGACCATGCACAAAAAATTATTCAAACTATCACTTCCCGATAACCGAATCGAATGGCGCAAAACAACAGGAAAAAAATAAGTTTGGCAGTATTGGTACTTATCGGTGTCGGTCTGGGATTACTGTTTAAAAACATCAAGATAGGAATGATTGTAGGTCTTATTTTGGGAGTGCTTATCAGTACTTGGTCTGGAAAGAAAAACTAGTTTGTTTTCTTTTTGCTGGTTGAGATTTCGTCTATTTGATATTGGAAGGAATAATAATTACTCCTGAACAGGACAAAACCAAGTGCCGCACAACCAAATCCCAACAGGAAAAACAATTTATAAGCTGCGAGGAAAAGAAGTCCGATTAATAGGAGCGCACCTATTCCCATAAAATTGGAAAAATCATTCCGCTTGTCCCATTGTATGTTGTACAGCAACAGCAATACGCCAATACTGTAAACACTGTATTGTGTCCAATTAATATCTCTTAATCCATTCCTGTAAAACCAAACCAATAAGCATTCAGGTAGCATAATACAAATAGAAGTCAATAGTATTTGTATAAATAGTAGATAAATGGAAACAGGTATTTGTCTTACGAAACGTAAGCCGGTGTTGAAAAATACAAAAATGTCATAAAGCAATATCAAGTTTGCACTCATGGATGCTGCCCAAAAAATATTGAAGTCGCTTAATTGAAAATCGTCATTGTTCCTAACTATTGGAATAGACAGAATCAATAAACTCACAATCTTAATCCAAACCAATTTCTTGCGCTGCTCTCGCCATATATAGCTCAATAAAAAGAGAACAAATGTATTGGGCAAGGAAATTTTTATATTGGATAAGATGCGCAAGAAATGTCCGTTGATGTTTCTTAGACAACTATAAATGCAAATCGTAAGAGAAAGAATGGTTACGACAAAGAGTAGCACTGCATTCCAATACTGTCCGTTGTTTATTCCGACCATTACAGTAAACATACTATAAATCGTAATTGGCAATAATAAGGTAAACTGTACTGATGCTGCAATCGTAATTTTTCTGCGATTGGGCAGAAGACATAGATTTCTCGTGAACTGGTTCTCTTGTTTTTGGAACGTTGCATTTTCAAAAAGAACAACATTGATACTGTATAGAAAAACTAGTATTATATAAGCTAATAGTGCGTATCCATTACCCTGTATATACAGCATCAGTTCTTTGTGTAAAAGTATTGGATTCTTGACCAATCCGAAAAATGCAAGAAACAAAAGCAAAAGCCACCAAGCATTTCTTCTGTAGAAATTCTGGATAAAGATTTTCGATACTATAGTATTGATAATGTTCAAACTAGTTGTAAGGTTTTATTTTCTATAGTGAGCGTTTGGATTGTCGTATCCATATGGAAGGGCTGGTGCGAAGTAATGATGAACGAAATGTTTTTTGAATATAACTCTTCTATTTTGTTAATGATAGTCTGTACTGCTTCCACATCTAGCGTAATAAGTGGCTCGTCTAATAGTATCCACTTCGGGTTGCCGATGAAGACTAGGATTAGAGATAGTTTCTTGAGCATACCGCTAGAGTAGGTAGCGATTTCCTGTGATAAATTTTTTTCTAGTTGTAGTGCTTTTGCTAGTTCGAGAGATTCTCCAAGATTTCCTTTTTTGGTTTGGATGAAGAAATCAATAAGCTCTTTTCCTGTCAGAAATTTGGGAAAGTTAGGCTCGGCTTCCGCATAGTTGATAGCCTTCCTTTGGAATATTTTCTTTTTTTGCAAATCAATATTTTCCAGACAAACTGAACCTTGAAATGGAAGAATCCCGCTAATGGATTGCAGCAGCGTGGATTTGCCAGCACCATTTTCCGCTTTCAACCAATACATTCCATCATCCAAACTAAATGCCGGAATGTCCAATATAGTTGACGAACCGTATTTTTTCAAAAAAGAATTAAAGACTAACATTTTTTACTTATTCCTAAAAATAAGATAATATTGTTATTGACAATGCCGATATCTATAGAAATACTGAGAAAATTCTGGGGTTTCGAACAATTCCGACCTTTGCAGGCTGATATTATCGATGCGATAGTGTCTGGCAAAGATGTATTGGCTTTAATGCCAACGGGAGGTGGAAAGTCTATTTGTTTTCAAGTTCCGGCGATGATGCAAGATGGCATCTGTATTGTCGTTACGCCGCTGATTGCATTGATGAATGACCAGGTCGCACATCTAAAAAATAAAGGAATCCCTGCGGTCGCTCTACATTCCGGATTGAATTTTTATGAGCAAGATACGGCTCTAAGAAAATGTATAGTTGGAGACTATAAGTTTTTGTATGTATCTCCGGAAAGATTGCAAAGTGTTGATTTTAGGAATTATTTGGTTGAGATGGATGTCAATCTGATTGCGGTGGATGAAGCGCATTGTATTTCCCAATGGGGTTTTGATTTTCGCCCGTCTTATTTGGAGATAACGATACTACGCGAATATTTCCCTAAAGTACCTATGTTGGCATTGTCGGCATCCGCGACAGAACGTGTACAGAAAGATATAGTTAAATATTTGTCGTTTAAGGACTATAGTTTTTTTTATAGTTCGTACAATCGGGACAATATTTCTTTGAGTGTTTTTCGGACGGAAAGCAAGGCTAACAAGGTATTGGAAATATTACAGAACGTAACAGGTACAACGATTCTGTATTGTAAGAGCCGTAAATTGACTCAAGATGTCGCTAGCTTGTTACAGTTACATCGAATAAGTGCAGACTATTATCATGCGGGTCTGACACAGGAGGAACGGTCTTTCAAACAAGAACAATGGATGCAAAACCGAATCCGTGTAATGGTTTGTACCAATGCATTTGGTATGGGTATCGACAA